>JAEUOE010000075.1 GCA_016790885.1 Dechloromonas sp.
TTCCTCAAGCTGGATGTCGCCGAGCCGGGTTGCCTCGAAGGCGTCATTGCCCAATGCGGCGAAGCTTTCGGCGAACTGGACTTCGCCATCCACTCGATGGCCTTCTGCAATGCCGAGGATCTCCATGGTCGCGTCATCGACGCCACTGAAGAAGGCTTCGACGCCGCGATGAACGTCTCCTGCCACAGCTTCCTGCGCATGGCCAAGGCACTGGAGCCGCTCATGGCGCATGGCGGTTCGCTGATCACCATGTCCTACCTCGGTGCCGAACGCGTGGTCCGCAACTATGGCGTCATGGGCATCATCAAGGCCGCACTCGAATCCGCCGTCCGCTACATGGCATACGACCTCGGCCCCAAGGGTATCCGCGTCTTCGCCGTTTCCCCGGGCCCGATCATGACTCGCGCCGCCTCCGGCATCGCCAATTTCAACAACCTGCTTGAAAACGATGCCGAAAAGGCCCCGCTCGGCCGCACCGTGACCATCGACGAAGTTGGCGCCCTGACCGCCTTCCTGTGCACCTCGGGTTCCTCGGGCATGACCGGCCAGACCATCTACGTCGACGCCGGCGCGCACATCGTCGCCTGACGGGAAAGGCAAGTTCACCGCGGAGGCAGGGAAAAAACAGGGACGCGCAGGGAAAGGCCATGCATATTCATGCTTTTCCTCCGCGGGCCTCGGTGCCTTCCGTGCCGCCGCGGCGCCCCCTTCACAACCCCACCGCCAAATTGGGAGCACAAGATGGCAGAACCAGTTGAGGGACTCCTCCCCGATCCCGTGCCGGATCACCCCTTGCTCAACGGCCGCAAGGAAATCGGCCGCGGCGAGAGCACCATCGTGCTCGAAGCGCCGACCGTCGATGGCCAGGAGCGCGTCTACAAGGTGCTCTCCTCGCCCACCGACTACGCCTACTACACCGCCGAAGACCGCCCGACCGGCCGCCACTTTCCGGTCGTCTATGCCGATCACGGCACGGCCGGCCGCTCCAGCCGGGGCTTTCCCTTCCATATCGTCGAGGTCGAGCGCCTCTATCCGCTGCCCGGCTCCGGGGATACCGCCGAGGTGGCAACCAAGCTCACCTCCTCCTACTATGATGCCTGCCTGATGTGGCGCAACCTGGCCCAGGACATGGGGCGCATCGCCCTGCACCACCTGACGGTGACCCCGATGGGCTGGAGCGATGCGGTCAAGGAGTCGCTGCAGGCGCTGGAGGTTTTCTCCGACGAATACGGCGCCCTGCCCGACCTGATCAAGGCCGACAACCTGATGATGCGCAAGGACGGCACCCTCGTATTCTCCGACCCGGTGTTCATGGAATGAAGAACAAAGGCAATTTCACCGCAAAGGCGCCAAGGGCGCCAAGGAACGCAGAGAAGGTCAAAGGCTTTTCTCGCGTTTGGCTTTCCTCTGCGAACCTCCGTGCCCTTTGCGCCGCTGCGGTGAGGCTTTTCAACACATCTGGTACCACGGCATGACGATCAGCAAAGTCCAATACACCTCGCGCAAACTGGCCGAGCAACTGCGCGGCTCGCCCTACATGGCGGTCATTTCGATTACCGACCCGACCACGCCGGAAGCCAAACTCGACCCGCTGTTCCGCCACGTGCTGCGCCTTTCCTTCTACGATGCGGTGCCGGCCGACGAATTCATGCCAGCCTGCCCGGGTCTGTTCGACCACCATATGGCGGCCCGGATCAGCACCTTCATCGGCGAACTGCACGCCGCGCCCTTCGAGATTTCGCTGATGGTGCATTGTGAATACGGCATCAGCCGCTCGGCCGCCGTCGCCCTGTTTGCCTCGGCACTGACCGGCGCCCCGCTGGAAGCCCGCGAGTTCACCTACGAAGCCAACCAGTGGGTGATCGACCAGCTGGAAGCACGCCATCCGGGTCTCTCCGTCGATGTGCCGCAACCGTTGATGAGTCAGGATCGTCGCCAGGCGCGACGTGCCTGAGCACCCCCAAGATTCGATTGCCTGGAGCAGAGCCATGAACAAACAAGTCGAACAACGTTACCTGGTGAACAAAACCTTCGACGAAATCCACGTCGGCGACTCGGCGTCGCTCACCCGCACGCTGATGCCGGAAGACGTCAAGCTGTTCGCCATCCTGACCGGCGACGTCAATCCCGCCGTGGTCGATCCGAAATTCTCCGAAAGCGGCATGTTCCGTGAGGTGATCGCCCATGGCATGTGGAGCGGCTCGCTGATCTCCACGGTACTCGGCACGCAATTCCCCGGCCCGGGCACCATCCTGGTCGACCAGAGCCTGCACTTCGCCCGCCCGGTGACCATCGGTGACCGCATCACCATCACGGTGACCGCCAAGCAGAAGTTCGAGCACAACAAGCATGTCGTCTTCGACTGCGTGTGCACCAACCAGGAGGGCCTGCAGGTGGTGCGCGGCAAGGCGGAGGTTCTCGCCCCGCTGGAAAAGGTGTCGCGCCTGCAGGAAGTGCATATGCCGGAGATTCGCATCGACGACAAGCACGAGCGCTACACCCATCTGCTGGAGCGGGTGAAGGGCCTGGAGCCGATTCCCACCGCCGTCGCCCACCCCTGCGATGCCGAGTCGCTGAAGGGCCCGGTCATGGCCTTCCAGGCCGGCATCATCGAACCCATCCTGGTCGGGCCGGAGAACAAGATTCGCGCCGTGGCCGAGGAATTCGGTATCGACCTGCACGGCATCCGCATCGTGAACGCCGCGCACAGCCACGATTCCGCCGCCCTGGCCGTCTCGCTGGTGCGCACCGGCGATGCCGAGGCACTGATGAAGGGCAGCCTGCACACCGACGAGCTGATGGGCGAAGTGGTCGCCCGCGCCAATGGTCTGCGCACCTCGCGCCGGATCAGCCACGTCTTCGTGATGGATGTGCCGACCTACCATCGGCCGCTGCTGATCACCGACGCGGCGATCAACATCGCCCCGACGCTGGAGGAGAAGGCCGACATCATCCGCAACGCCATCGACCTCGCCCACGTCATCGGCATCCCCGAACCCAAGGTGGCCATCCTGTCGGCTGTCGAAACGATCAACCCGAAGATCCAGTCGACGCTGGACGCCGCCGCCCTGTGCAAGATGGCTGACCGCGGCCAGATCAAGGGCGGCCTGCTCGACGGCCCGCTCGCCTTCGACAATGCCGTGTCCATCGTCGCCGCCAAGACCAAGGGCATCAAGTCGGCGGTCGCCGGTCATGCCGAAATCCTCGTCGTGCCCGACCTCGAATCCGGCAACATGGTGGCCAAGCAGCTCGAATACCTGGCCAACGCGCTGACCGCCGGCATCGTGCTCGGCACCAAGGTGCCCATCGTGCTGACCAGCCGCGCCGACAGCGCCGAAACCCGAACCGCATCGTGCGTCATCGCCGCACTGATCGCCCACGCCAACCGCAAGAACGGAACCACCTGAAAATGAAGCAAGGAATCCTGACGATCAATGCTGGATCGTCCTCCATCAAGTTTGCCCTCTTCCCCCTCGACCGCCCGATTTCCCCGGAGGCCGAAGTTTCCGGCCAGATCGACGGCATCGGTGCCGAAACCACCAAGATGGTCGCCAAGAACAAGGCTGGCGAGCGCATTGCCGACCAGCTGCTCGAAGGCGGCAAGGTCAGCCATGCCCAGGCCTTCGACGCGCTGCTCAAGTGGTTCACCGCCAGTCACGCCAACTGGCAGATCGTCGCCGTCGGCCATCGCGTCGTGCATGGTGGCGAGCGTTACTCCAAGCCAACCCTGATCGACGACACCGTGCTCGGCCACCTGCAGAGCTTCATCCCGCTCGCCCCGCTGCATGAACCGCACAACGTCGCCGGCATCATCGCGCTGCAGGCCCTGTTGCCAACCGTGCCGCAGATCGCCTGCTTCGACACTGCCTTCCACCGCAGTCAGCCGGAAGTCGCCCAGACCTTCGGCCTGCCGCGCAATATCACCGCCGAAGGCATCAAGCGCTACGGCTTCCACGGCTTGTCCTACGAGTACATCGCCCGCGCCCTGCCTCAGCATTCCGGCCGCGCCACCGGCCGTGTCGTCGTCGCCCACCTTGGCAACGGCGCCAGCATGGCCGCCATGGTCGACCGCAAGTGCGTCGCCACCACCCTCGGTTTCTCGACCATCGACGGCCTGGTCATGGGTACCCGCTGCGGCAACCTCGATCCGGGCGTCATCCTGCACCTGATGGAAACCAAGAATCTGTCGGTCAAGGACATGACCAAGATGCTCTACAAGGAATCCGGCCTGCTCGGCGTCTCCGGCCTCAGCCAGGACATGCGCACCCTGCTCGCCAGCGACAAGCCGGAAGCCGCCGAGGCAGTCAACCTGTTCTGCTACCGCATCGCCCGCGAGCTCGGCTCACTGGCTGCCGCAGCCGGCGGCCTGGATGCGCTGGTGTTCACCGGCGGTATCGGCGAGCACGCCGCCGAAGTGCGCCGCCGCGTCTGCCTGCAGTCGGAATGGCTGGGCATCCGCGTCAATCCGGAAGCCAACGCCCGCCACGAACTGCGCATCTCGGCCGGCAACAGCAGCGTCGATGTGCTGGTCATCCCGACCAACGAGGAATGGATGATGGCGCACCACGCGCAAACCCTGCTCGCTCTGTAAGCCGAGCCGCTTGCGCCGCCGGCAGGAAGGGCGGCGCCGCACACAGGCCCATGCTTCGGCATGGGCTTTTTTTGCGCAAAAAGAAACCCACCGAAGTGGGTTCAAGGGTTCTGGTCCAGAACGGATTTGCCCGAGGAGCAAATCTCAGGGCAGGTGAAGCTTTACACACCGCCCCTCAAGATTGGATCACGACAAGATCAACAAAACATCAATACGAAAACGACCGGAAATCACGCCGCCGCCGGCTGTTCTCCGTATGTTAACGATTGATCAATATTTCATTAATAATACTTCAATATCAATAGCTTACAATTTTTTGTAAGCCCGCCGTAAGCCTCCCCCGCGAGCCTTGGACCCTGGTGACTTCCGCATGGAGTTCATCACTCAACTTAGGAGGAGACAATCATGGATCAAACAGGCCAAGCTTATTGGTCGGCAGTACTCGGGTTGCTCGGGAAAATCCTGGCGATCTGGTTCGTGGTGTCGTTCGGAGCCGGCATTCTGTTCGCCGACGCCCTGAACGGGATCAAGCTCGGCGGCTACCCGCTGGGATTCTGGTTCGCGCACCAGGGGTCGATCTACATCTTCATTGCCTTGATTTTTTACTACGCCAAGGCCATGGACAAGATTGACCGCAAGTTCGACGTCCACGAATAAAAGGAGCCGACATGGATCTTCAAACAATGACCTACCTGGTGGTCGGCGCCTCGTTTGCGCTGTACATCGGGATTGCAATCTGGGCGCGCGCCGGCAGTACCAGCGAATTCTACGTCGCTGGCGGTGGCGTCCACCCCATCACCAATGGCATGGCAACTGCTGCCGACTGGATGTCGGCGGCATCTTTCATCTCGATGGCCGGCCTGATCGCCAACATGGGTTACGGCGGCGGCCTCTTCCTGATGGGCTGGACCGGCGGCTACGTTCTGCTCGCCTGCCTGCTCGCACCGTACCTGCGCAAGTTCGGCAAATTCACCGTGCCGCAGTTCATCGGTGACCGCTTCTACTCGAAGACGGCATCGACCGTGGCCGTGGTCTGCCTGCTGACCGCCTCCATCACCTACATCATCGGTCAGATGACCGGCGTGGGCGTGGCGTTCTCCCGCTTCCTGGGCGTTTCCAGCGAAATGGGTATCTACATCGGCATGGCCATCGTCTTCGCCTATGCGGTCTTCGGCGGCATGAAGGGCATCACCTACACCCAGGTTGCCCAATATGTCGTGTTGATCCTGGCCTATACCGTGCCGGCGATCTTCATCTCGCTGAACCTGACCGGCAACCCGATCCCGCAACTGGGCCTGGGTGCCGACATGGCCGGTACCGATGTTTCCCTGCTCACCAAGCTCGACCAGGTCGTCACCGATCTCGGCTTCGGCAAGTACACGACCACGACAGCCGGCAGCACGCTGAACATGTTCGTCTACACGCTGTCGCTGATGATCGGCACCGCCGGTCTGCCGCACGTGATCATGCGCTTCTTCACCGTTCCGACGGTGTCCGATGCCCGCATCTCCGCCGGCTGGGCGCTGGTCTTCATCGCCATCCTGTACACCACCGCACCGGCTGTCGCCGCCATGGCCAAGCTGAACCTGCACGCGACCGTCAATACCGCGGTCATGAAGGGTGGCGACATCATGGCTCCGGAAGCCTCGCTGCAGTATGAGGAGCGTCCGGACTGGATGAAGCGTTGGGAAAAGACCGGCCTGCTGAAGTTCGCCGACAAGAACGGCGACGGACGCATCCAGTACTACAACGACAAGTCGAAGAACGCCGACTTCAATGCCAAGGCCGAAGCAGCAGGCTGGAAGGGCAGCGAACTGACGGTCAACGCCGACATCATCGTGCTGGCCAACCCGGAAATCGCCTTGTTGCCGAACTGGGTTATCGCCCTGGTTGCCGCCGGCGGCCTGGCTGCCGCGCTGTCTACCGCAGCCGGCCTGCTGATGGCCATTTCGGCTGCCGTTTCGCATGACCTGGTGAAGGGCATCTTCAAGCCCGATATCAGCGACAGCGGCGAACTGATGGCTGGCAAGATCTCGATGGCCATCGCCATCGTCATCGCCGGCTACCTGGGCCTCAACCCGCCGGGCTTCGCTGCCGGTACGGTCGCCCTGGCCTTCGGTATCGCGGCATCCTCGCTGTTCCCAGCCATCATGATGGGCATCTTCTCCAAGAAGATGAACAAGGAAGGCGCCATCGCCGGCATGATCGCCGGTCTGGCAATCACCCTGTTCTACGTGTTCGCACACAAGGGTATCTTCTTCATCAAGGGAACCGAGTTCGTCGATGCCATCGGCGGCGCCAACAGCTTCTTCGGCATCACGCCGGAAGCCTTCGGTGCAGTCGGCGCCCTGGTCAACTTCATCGTCGCCTTCTTGGTCGACAAGATGACCAAGGAACCGCCCGAGCATATCCAGCACATGGTCGAGAACGTCCGCATTCCGCGCGGCGCCAAGGCTGTGGATGGTGCGCACTAAACCCTGAAACCCCGACCTGCCCCACCCGGGGCAGGTCCCTGTCTCCCGCCCGGCAACGGGCGGGGCTGCCCAGCAAGGAGGCTGCAATGGTTTTCGATGTCAGCGTCGCCATATCCTGGATCCTGTTCCTGGCGCTCTTCCCGATCACGTTCTTCTGGCTGCGTCGCGCCTGGCGCATCGCCATCAACAAGGATTTTTCCGAAGTCGCCGTCAAACGCGGCCAGCCACCGGCCAACCCGGCGCGCTACGCCCCCTACGAGGCGGTCATCAACCTCGTCGCCGGCACCGTCACCCTGGCCACCATTGGCGGCGTACTGAGCGGCCAGCTCGATTACGACACGTGGACCGCCATCGCCGGTTCGACCATCTGGTGCAAGTTCTTCATCTGCTTTGCGCTGAGCCGTCAGGCCCACACCCTCCCGCTGAAAAAAGCCGGCGCCTGATTCCTGTTTCTGCGCATCGATTGTTGATCTGGCGAGGCTCCGCTAAGATGCCCGGCCGACCACCGGATCAATTGCCTGCATGCCCCACCGACTCCTGATCATTGAAGACGATCGCGACCTGGCCCGCAACCTGGTCGATTATCTGGGGCTGCGGGGCTATGTGGTGGACTACGCGCCGGATGGGTTTTCGGCTGAAAACCTGCTCAAGCGCGAAAACTACGATCTCATCGTCCTCGACCTGAACCTGCCCGGCATCGACGGCATTTCGCTGTGCAAGCGCTACCGGCACGAGATGTACGGGCGCACGCCGCTGGTCATCCTGACCGCCCAGGACGATGTGGATGTCAAGATTTCGGCCCTCGATATCGGGGCCGACGATTACGTCGTCAAACCGGTTTCCCTGCGCGAGCTCGATGCCCGGATCCGCGCCCTGATCCGGCGTGCCGGGCCGGAATCGGAAGGCACCCTGCTCACCGTCGGCGACCTGCGCTTCGACACCGGCACCATGCGCATCGAGCGGGCCGGCCAGAGCATTCTCCTGCCCCCCATCCCGATGCGGATACTGGCGCTGCTCATGCGCCATTCGCCCAATGTCGTGCTGCAGCGCACCATCTTCCGCGAAATCTGGAGCGACGACGCCGGCGACAAACATGCCCTGCTGGTGCACATGCACGCCCTGCGTACCGCCGTCGACAAGCCTTTCGAGCGCCAGTTGATCCATACCGTGCGCGGCTTCGGCTACAGAATGGCGCAGGACAATGCACCCCTATGAAAGCCTGCGGGAAAAGCTGGTCCAGCCTTTCCTGCTGCTCGGTTTCATCGTCAGCGCCGCACTCAGCCTGATCACCTTCGGCCTGCTGGCCCAAATCGAGGAACGCGCCATCGAGCGGGCGCTGCATGCCGAGCTGGAAAGCTTCCGCTACCGGGTATCGCTCAATGCCCAGGCCACCCCGGCCAGCGGTACGCTGCTGCGCGGCTACTACCTGCCCGACCCGGCGCTACCGGGCATACGCCCCATCGCCGCCGGCCAGGAAGACATCGCCATTCGCAGCGTTGGCGACGCCGAATGCAGCGTTCTGCGCTCCGACATCGACGGCCGGCCGTTCGCCCTCATCTATGACCGACACTACGTGCAGAGCAACATGCAGCAGCTGGCCTTGCTGCTGCTGATCGCCACCGCCTGCATGAGCGCCCTCTCCTTCCTGGTCGGCCACCGGCTGTCGCGCAAGGTGGTGCAGCCCATCCTGCGCCTGGTCGACGACGTGTCGCGCAAGGCCTCCGAGCCACATCTCGAAGAGCGGGAAACCAGCTTCTCCGAGGCCGATTACCCCCCCGACGAGATCGGCCGCCTGGTGCGCGAACTGGATCGCTTCTCGCATCGCCTGTACGGCGCCCTGCAGCGGGAAAGCTACTTCGCCTCCGATGTCAGCCACGAATTGCGCACCCCGGTCACCGTGATCATGGGGGCCGCCGAAGTGCTGGCCGAACTGCCCGGCCACTCGACCATGGCCGAGCAACGGATCGAGGTCATTCACCGGCAAGCCGCCCGCATGGGGCAGATGCTCAACGCCATGCTGTTGCTCGGGCGCGAAGACAGCCTGGAAAGCGACCCGGCGTGCAGCATCGCCGACGTGATCGACGAGGCGGTGGCCGATTGCCGCCCGTCGCTGGCCGGTCGCCCCATCGAATTGCGCGTCAGCTGCACGGCCTACCCCATCCTCGCCGTCGAGCGCGCCCTGGTCTACGTGCTGGTCAGCAACCTGCTCAGGAACGCCTGCGCCCACACCCACCAGGGAGCAATCGAGGTTCGCCTGCACGAAGACTGCTTCGAGGTCGCCGACACCGGCATCGGCATACCGGACGAACGTTTCTCCGAATTCATGCAGCGCCATGTCAAGGGCGAGCACAGCCAGGGCCATGGACTGGGCCTGTCGATCGTTGCCCGCGTCTGCGACCGACTGGGCTGGCGCTTCTCCATCGCCAGCAATGCCGGCCAGGGCACCATCGCGCGCCTGCACTGGTCAGCCACTACCACGGCCTGAGGAATTTTTCAGGGCGTGGCCAGGGCGAATTCAACATCGCTCTAACAAAACTCGTAAAATTACCCGAAAGTGCAGAACCGCCCTGAAAAGCTGGCCTCGCCGTCTGGACAGGCCGGGACGGGCAAGCCACACTGATAACCTGAACCGCGCGGCTGGCCGGTGTTGATAACGACGACGGGTGACGAATGGACAATGGCAATCGACTGATCGGCATCGACGGCAAAAAGCCGATGATCCTTGTCGTTGACGACACGCCCAGCAACCTGGTGGTCATCTCGACCATCGTCGAGGACGAAGGCGGCGAGGTGCGGGTTGCCAGAAACGGCCCGACCGCCCTGCGCCTGGCCCAGTTGTCGCCGCGCCCCGACCTCATCCTGCTCGACATCATGATGCCGGACATGGACGGCCACATGGTGCTCGCCGAACTGCGCAAGAACCCGCTGACCCGCGACATCCCGGTGATTTTCGTCACCGCCATGAACGACCCCGAGGAGGAGGAGCGCGGCATCAGCGAAGGCGCCGCCGACTTCGTCACCAAGCCGGTCAAGCCGGCCGTGCTCATCGCCCGGGTCCGTGCCCAGATCGAACTGTCGCGCGCCCAGCAGCTGCTGAGCAGCCAGAAATCCTGGCTGGAAAAGGAAGTCGCCCGCCAGGTCGGGGAGAACACGCGGCTGGAAAACCGCCTGCAACTGACCCTGGAGGGCACCGGCTTCGGCATCTGGGAATGCGACCTGCTCACCCGGCGCAATCGCTGGAGCGAGGGCCTGCGCCAGATCTTCGGCTATGCCACGGAGCCGGCTACCATCGACGACTACCTGGCCCTGGTCTCCCCGGAAGACCGCCCGATCGTCGAAGGACAACTGCTGGCCCCAAGCCGCCACGGCGCCCCGGGCACGCTGGCCGAGTTCCGCCTGCGCCATCAGGATGGCAGCTGGCACTGGGTGGAAGCCCGCAGCCGCAGCCTCGAACACGACGCCGACGGCCAGCCCCGCCTGATCGTCGGCACCCTGCTCGACATCAGCGCGCGCAAGGCCAGCGAGGCCGAACGCCAGCTGGCCGACCTGGTATTCACCGGCATCAGCGACGGTATCTGCATCACCGATGCCCAGCGCAACATACTGCGCATCAACAAGGCTTTCAGCCACATCACCGGCTACGAGCCGGCCGATGTGCTCGGGCAGAACCCGCGCCTGCTTCGCTCGGGCAATCACGACCACGCTTTCTTCCGCGACATGTGGGAAAAGCTCGACCGCTACGACAACTGGCAGGGCGAGATCGTGAACCGGCGCAAGGACGGTTCGCTGAGCAACGAATGGCTGTCGATTTCCTGCGTGCGCAATGCCGCCGGCGCCATCAGCCATTACGTCGGCCTGTTCAGCGACCTTTCCGAACGCCAGGCGGCAGCCGAACGCATCCAGTACCTGTCGAGCTACGACACGCTGACCGGCCTGCCCAACCGCGCCCTGTTCGCCGACCGCCTCGACCAGGCTTTGCTCACCGCCCGCCGCTTCGAGCGGGGCACGGCGCTGATCCTGTTCGACCTCGACCGTTTCCGGGTGCTCAACGACACGCTCGGCCCGCCGGTCGGCGACCAGATCCTGGTCGAAGTGGGTCGTCGCCTGCAATTGCAGGTGCGGGAAGGCGATACCGTCGGCCGGCTGAGCGGCAACGAGTTCGGCTTCGTGATGGCCAACCTCGGCCACGAGCGCGACGCCCTCGCCCTCGCCCAGCGCACTCTCGATGCCATCGCCGTGCCCTTCGCCGTTGCCGGCCAGTCGCTGTCGGTCACGGCGAGCATCGGCATCAGCGTCTTCCCCAAGAACGGCCAGGATGGCGACGCCATGCTCACCTGCGCCGATGCGGCGCTGCTGCGCGCCAAGCAGGGCGGCCGCAACACCTTCCGCTTCTATTCGCCGGAAATGGATGCCGACGCGGCACGGCGCCTGGCCATTGAAACCGCCCTGCGCGATGCGCTGGCGCGCCAGGAATTCACCGTCTATTACCAACCGCAGATCAGCCTGGAAAGCGGCCAGATGATCGGCATGGAAGCCCTGCTGCGCTGGCATACGCCGCTGCTGGGCCCGATTTCGCCGGTCGAGTTCATTCCCATCGCCGAGGAAACGGGGCTGATCATTCCCATCGGCGAGTGGGTGCTGCGCACGGCCTGCCAGCAGACCCGGCTGTGGCTCGACCTCGGCCTGATCCCGCTGCGCTGCGCGGTCAACCTGTCGCCCCGGCAGTTCCGCCAGGCCAACCTGCCCGGCGTCGTCGCCTCGGCCCTCGCCGACAGCGGCCTGCCGGCCGAAGCCCTGGAGCTGGAAATCACCGAAAGCTCGTTCATCGACGATGTCGACGAAGCCGTCGCCATGTGCCGCAAGCTCAAGAGCCTCGGCATCAAGCTGTCGCTCGACGATTTCGGCACCGGCTATTCGTCGCTGGCCTACGTGTCACGCTTCCCCTTCGACAAGATCAAGATCGACCAGAGCTTCGTTCAGGACATCATCGAAAACCCGGTCAACGCGGCCATCGCCACGGCCGCCATCGTCATGGCGCGGAGCATGAACCTGTCGGTGCTGGCCGAAGGCGTCGAAACCGAAGCCCAGGCCAGCTTCCTGCGCAGCAGCCGGTGCAACGCCATGCAGGGCTACCTGTTCAGCCGGCCGCTGCCGGCCGATGAATTCGCACCCCTGCTGCTCGGCAACAAGCAACTGGTGATACCCCTCCCGCCCAGCGACAACAACCAGACCCTGCTCCTGGTCGATGACGAACCGCACATCCTCAGTTCGCTCACCCGCCTGCTGCGCCGCGAGGGCTATACCATCCTGACCAGCACCTCGCCGACCGAGGCCTTCGAGCTGCTGGCCAAGCACAGCGTCCAGGTCGTCATTTCCGACCAGCGCATGCCCGACATGTCGGGCACCGAGTTCCTGTCCCGCGTCCGCCAGCTCTACCCCAACACCATCCGCCTGGTGCTGACCGGCTACACCGACCTCGAATCGGTCACCGGCGCCATCAACCGGGGTGCCATCTACAAGTTCCTGACCAAGCCCTGGGATGACGACCAGTTGCGCGAACAGATTCGCGAAGCCTTCCGCATGGCCAAGCTGAACCAGGAACACAGCGTCCCGCCCCCCGACCGTGCGCCTTGATACCGCTCTTGCCTTCCTGCGCTACTTCCTGCCGCTGGCCGGGACGATCGTTCTCGCCTCGTATTTTTATGCGGGCAGCCACCGCGACAGCGCCCGCAGCCGCATCGAGGCTGCCGAGGTGGTCAATGTCCGCCTTGGCGCCGGCATGCTCGACCGCCGCTTGCTCATCGTCATCCGCGACCTGCACATCGTGGCCGCCAGCAGCGCGGTAAAACGCTATCTCGACAGCGGCAGCCGGCAGGAATTGAGCCGGGTCGCCGAGGATTTCCATGGGTTTTCCCAGGCGCGAACCAACTATGACCAGATACGCCTGCTCGACCTCGATGGTCAGGAAATGGTGCGGGTCGATCACCGGGATGGCCAGGCGCAGATCGTCACCGGCCAGAAACTGCAGAACAAGGCCGATCGCTATTATTTCCAGGACAGCATCAAGCTGCCCCCGGGCGCCCTCTATCTCTCTCCGCTCGACCTCAACAGTGACCACGGGCAGATCGAGACGCCGCACAACCCCGCCCTGCGC
Source organism: Dechloromonas sp. (assembly GCA_016790885.1). Lineage (GTDB taxonomy): Bacteria > Pseudomonadota > Gammaproteobacteria > Burkholderiales > Rhodocyclaceae > Azonexus. The sequence goes on from JAEUOE010000075.1 coordinate 13,220, forward strand.
ATCGCCATGCCGCTGGCCGATAGCCAGGGCAACAAGCGCGCCCTGCTCATCCTGAACTACCGGGGCGCTGAAATGCTCGGCTACGTTGCCGATGTGACGGAGCAGGCGGCCGATCACCTGATGGTGGTCAACCAGGATGGCTACTACCTGCTGGCCCCGAACCACGCCGACGAATGGGGGTTCATGCTCGGCAAGCCGGAATTGAGCCTGGCCCATCGTTTCCCGCAGAGCTGGGCGGTCATCCGGGACGCCGAAGACCGCCAGTTCAGTGACGACAACGGCTTGTGGACCGTCGCCACCGTACACCCGGGACACACCCACCGGACCGACCGGGCCGACATGCCGCTGCTCAACGGTGCCGAAAATCAGCACTGGAAAGTGGTCGCCCATATTCCGCCCGCCGCCCTGCCCGGCCTGGGCCAGGCCTTCGATACCGCCGCCCTCGGCTTTCTTGGCCTGCTGATAGCGCTCTCCGCAGCCTTCGCCGCCTACATGGCGCGCAATGCCCGCCAGAAGGAGGAGGCCGAAACCCGTTTCCGCATTTATTTCGAGCATGCCATGGTCGGCATGTCGATCCAGGCCCCCGACAAGCGCTGGCTGGCGGTCAACCCGGCGCTGTGCAGAATTCTCGGCTATTCCGCGCCAGAACTGCTTGGCAAATCCTGGCTGGACATGACCCATCCCGACGACCAGGCGGCCAGCGAGGCCCTGTTCAACCAACTGGTGAGCGGCGAGAAGAACGGCCTGGAGATGGAGAAGCGCTACATCCGCGCCGATGGCACGGCGATCAACGCCCGGGTCGCCGTGCAGGCCCTGCGCAAGGCCGATGGCAGCCTGGATTCCCTGCTCACCACCGTCGAAGACATCAGCGCCCGCGTCACCGCCGAACAGGCAGTGCGGGCCGGAGCCGAACAGCTGCGCCGCCTGGGCGACAACCTGCCGGACAGCTATCTTTTCCAGTGCCGCAAGAAAGCCGGCGAGGGCTTCCGTTTCACCTATCTCAGTTCCGGCACGCAGCACATCCACGGCCTTTCACCGGAAGAAATCACCGCTGACCCGGATCACCTGTTTGCCGATGTCGACCCGCTTCAGCTGCCGGGCCTGTTGCAGGCGATCAACGACAGCGAGCGGGAGCAAAGCGATTTCTCGGCCGAGGTGCGGGTACGCACGCCGGATGGCGGCTGGCGCTGGCTGCAGATTCGCTCCCGCCCACGCCTGACCGCCCCCGGCGAAACAACCTGGGATGGCGTGGTGGCCGACATCACCGCGCGCCGGGAGAGCGATGCGCTGATCGAACTGCAATCGCGGCGCGCCCATGCCCTGCTCGAACTGCCCTGGCGCCGCAGCCAGGTCGATGAAGCGACCTTCCTGCACCACAGCATGGGCCTGATCGCCCAGACCACCGACAGCCCAGGCGCGTTCATGTACCTGGTCAACGCCGATGGCATGACGCTGCGACTGGCTGCCAGCATCCCGCCAGCGCCGGACGGCAGCCCGGCCGGCACGCTCACCGTAGCGGAAGCCGGACAGTGGGCCGATGCCCTCCGTCTGCGCCAGCCCATCATCATCGACGACTACGCCAGCGGCCGGGCCGGCCGCCCGGAGCCGGGCAACATCGCCGTGCACCGCATGGCCTGCGTGCCGGTCATCGATCACGGTGGCGTGCAGTTGCTGGTCGGCACCGCCAACAAGGCCGATCCCTACACGCTGCAGGACATCGAGACCATTCAGCTGATGGCCAACGAAGCCTGGCGCGTCGTGCGCCAGCAGCGGGCCGAGCAGGCGCTGCGCGTGGCCATGGCGGTGGTCAACGCCAGCCCGGTGGTTTTCTTCCGCTGGCAGGCGACGGCTGGCTGGCCGGTCGTCTTCGTGTCGGACAACGTCACCCTGTGGGGTTACGAGGTTGCCGGGCTGCTCGCCGGCCACCCCTCCTTTGCCGAGATGGTGCATCCCGACGACCTGCCCCACGTCGGCGACGAGGTCAGCCGCTACACCGCCGAGGGGCGCAGCGATTATGTCCAGGAGTACCGCCTGCTCACCGCCGACGGCCGGGTGATCTGGGTTTCCGACCGCACCAAGGTGCTGCGCAACGCAGCCGGCGAGGTCGAATACTACGACGGCGTACTGACCGACATTACCGAGCGCCGGGCGTGGACCCAGGAACTGACCGAGACGCTCGACGCCCAGCGCCAGTTGAACAAGAAGCTCGAAGAAGCACACAACCAGCTGCTGCAGTCGGAAAAAATGGCGTCGATCGGCCAGCTGGCCGCCGGCATCGCCCACGAACTGAACAACCCGATCGGCTTCGTGCATTCCAACCTGGGCACGCTGGAGAGCTACCTGCGCGACGTGATGGACATCATCGACGCCTACGACAAGGCGCTCAACGACAGCGCAGACAACGAGGTGCAACGCAGTGCCATGGCCCACCTGCGCGAGGCGCGCGATTTCGCCTATGTCCGTGACGACATCGTGCAACTGCTCGGCGAATCGAAGGACGGCCTGGCGCGCGTGCGCAAGATCGTGCAGGACCTGAAGAACTTCTCGCACGTCAGCGAGCAGGAATGGCAGTGGGCCGACCTGCACCAGGGCCTCGACTCGACCCTCAACATCGTGTGGAACGAATTGAAGTACAAGTGCCAGGTGGTCAAGGAATACGGCGACCTGCCCAAGGTGCATTGCCTGATCTCGCAACTCAACCAGGTCTTCATGAACCTGCTGGTCAATGCCGGCCACGCCATCGAGAGCAAGGGCACGATCACCATCCGTACCGCCTGCCGCGGCAACGACGAAGTCAGCATCGAAATCAGCGACACCGGCAAGGGCATCGCCCCCGAGCACCTGAAGCGCATTTTCGAACCTTTCTTCACCACCAAGCCGATCGGCAAGGGCACCGGCCTCGGCCTGTCGCTCTCTTATGGCATCATCGACCGCCACCATGGCCGCATCGAAGTCGATAGCCAGGTCGGCGTCGGTTCGACCTTCCGCATCATCATTCCCATCAATCAGGCAGCCAGCCAACCGGAGACTTCGCAATGAGCGAAACGCCTGCCCCCGCTACCCTGCTCTTCGTCGACGACGAGCCGAGCATCCTGTCCGCCCTGCGCCGGCTGTTCCGGCCGCACGGCTATCGCATCCTGATCGCCGAGAGCGGCGCCGCCGGCCTGGCCATCCTGGAGCAGGAAGCGGTCGATCTGATCATTTCCGACATGCGCATGCCTGAAATGGACGGTGCCACCTTCCTCAAGCAGGCGCGCAGCCGCTGGCCGGGTGCCGTGCGCATCCTGCTCACCGGCTACGCCGACGTGACCTCGACGGTGGCCGCCATCAACGAGGGCGAAATCTACCGCTACATCGCCAAGCCCTGGGACGACACCGAGATCGTCAATACCGTGCGCGATGCGCTGGAACGGCAACGCCTGGAGTCCGAGAACAAGCGCCTGACCGCCCTGGCCCAGGCCCAGAACGAGGAGCTGAAGGCCCTCAATGCCGGGCTGGAACAGAAGGTGGCCGAACGCACTTCCGAAGTCCGCCAGGTTCTGGCCATGGTCGAGAAGGCGCATGGCGAACTGAAGAAATCCTTCCTGACCAGCGTGCAGGTCTTCGCCGGCCTGAGCGAGCTGCGCGTCGGCCAGAGCGGCGGTGCGCAGGCCGGGCATGGCCGCCGCGTTGCCGACTGGGCGCGCAACCTGGCCCACCGGCTGGAAGTCGGCGAGGCCGAGGTGCAGAACGTGATGCTCGCCGGCCTGCTGCACGACATCGGCAAGCTCGGCCTGCCCGACGAGCTGCTGAGCAAGCCCTTCAACATGCTGACCGCCGACCAGCGCGCCCAGGTCATGAAGCACCCGCAGATCGGCCAGAACCTGCTGATGGCCATCGAGCGCTTCAAGGATGTCGCCACCCTGGTCCGCCACCACCACGAATGCTTCGACGGCAGCGGCTATCCGGACCGCCTGGCCGGCATGGCGATCCCCATCGGCGCCCGCATCCTGAGCGTGGTGAACGACTACGATTCGCTGCAGATCGGCACCCTGGTCCAGCGCCCGTTGCGGGCAGAAGAGGCGCTCGCCTTCCTGATCGACAATCGCGGCAAGCGCTACGACCCGGCAGTGGTGGACGCCTTCGTCAAGCTGATCGCCGAAACCCGCAAGAGCGGCCCGGTCGAACTGCCGCTGCGCACCATGCACCTCAAGCCGGGCATGGTGCTGACCCGCGAACTGGCCCACCGCGACGGCTACCTGCTGCTGGCCAAGGGCAGCGTGCTGACCGCCGACATCATCAACCAGCTGGTCAGGCTGGAGCAGACCGAACAACACAACCTGACCGTCTACATTCGCTCGGAGGAAAAATGAGCCGCGTCATGCTTGTCGACGACGAGGAATCCATCCTCAAGTCACTGAAACGTATCCTCCGCCTGGCGCCCTGCACCTTCGGCGGCAAGAGCTTCACGCTCGAGGTGGAAACCTACAGCTCGCCGCTGGAAGCCCTCGAAGCGGCCCGCCACGACGACTACGATCTGTTCGTCAGCGATTACCGCATGCCGATCATGGACGGCATCGAGTTTCTCAAGGCCACCAAGGAAATCCGCCCCGACGCAGCCCGCCTGATCCTCTCCGGCTATGCCGACCTGAACGCCCTGGTGCGGGCGGTGAACGAAGTCGGTATCGACCGTTTCATCGGCAAGCCGTGGAACGACTACGACTTGATGTCGGCCATCGGCCAGGCCCTCGCCCACCGTGAACTGCTGCTCGAAAACCGCCAGCTGGCCAACCTGGTCCGCATGGAAATGGGCGACACGACACCGGAGGCGGTCGAAGCCGAGCGCCTGGAGGCCATCGAACCCGGCATCACCGAGGTGAACTGGGGGCCGGACGGCTCGGTGATCCTCGACCCCGAATTCCAGCCCAGGAACTGAGCGACCATGGCCGAGCAGCAGGACAACAGCCTGAGCTTCAAACTGGTCTATTACGGCCCGGCGCAGAGCGGCAAGACGACCAACCTGCTGCGCCTGCACGATCTGCTTGCCCCCGAGTTGAAGGGCGAGCTGATGACCATGGAGACCCAGGACGACCGCACCCTGTTCTTCGACCTGCTGCCCCTCGGTTTTCGCGCCCCCTCCGGCCTGCTCATCAAGTTCCGGCTGTTCACCGTGCCCGGCCAGATCGCCCATGACGGCACGCGCAAGGCGGTATTGTCGCGTGCCAACGGCGTGGTCTTCGTGGCCGATGCCGACCGCACGCAGGAAACCAACAACGCCGAATCCTTCCAGAGCATGACCGACAACTGCCATCGCGTCGGGCTCGATTTCGAGCATTTGCCGCTGGTCGTCCAGTTCAACAAGTGCGACCTGCCGACAGCCGTGCCCGAGGCGGAAATCCGCGAGCGCTGGAGCGGCGCCCCGTGGCCGCTGTTCTTCGCCATTGCCCTCCACGGCCAGGGGGTCGCCGAAACCTTCCGCGCCTTGCTGACGGCCGTCTATCGTCGCCAGGCCGATGAACTGGGGCTGGCCAGCGAACACGGCCTGGACGAAGCCGCCTTCCTGGCCGGCGCCCTGGGGCAGGCATGAGCGAGCAGGCCTTCGACCGCGAATGGACCCTGGCCGAACTGCTCGAGCCGGCCGCACTGGAGCGCCTTGGCCCGCCCCTGCGGCAACTGCTCGGCGGTGAAGCCGCCATCCTCGACGCCGGCGGCAAGACCTGCTGGGGCCTGAGCAGTGGCGAGGCACAGCGCATGCCGTTGATCCTCGAACTGGAGCCGCTCGGCTACATCGCCAGCGCCACGGCCAGGCCCGAGGCCCTGGCCGCCTGCCGCCAGCTGGTGACCCAGGTGTTGCGCAGCCAGGTGCGCTTCAAGATGGCATCCACCCTGCATCTCGAAGCCGTCGCCGAGGATTTTGAATCGCTGAAACGCGAGCACGCCCGCCTGGTCGAGTCGGAAAACCGCTACAAGACGCTGGCCGGCGCGCTGGAAAACCGCGTCAAGGCGCAGGTGGCGCAACTGGAAGAACGCCAGCAGATGCTCTACGAGGCGGAGAAACTTGCCTCGGTCGGCCAGCTGGCCGCCGGCATGGCGCACGAGATCAACAATCCGCTCGGCTTCGTGCGCAGCAACCTGAGCACCTTCACCCACTACCTGCAGAAGCTCAACGAACTCAAAGGCCGGCTCGCCGATGCGCCAAGCGCCTGGCGCGAGCTGGACATGGATTTCGTGCTCGAGGATGGCCTCGACCTGCTCGGCGAAACGGCTGTCGGGCTCGAACGTATCGCCCGCATCGTCGCCGACCTGAAGAGCTTTTCCAATGTCGACCGGGCAACCGAGGAACTGGCCAACCTCAACGATTCCATTCGCCAGGCCGTCAGCGTCACCGAACGCCAGCTACCGGCCACGGTCAGCCTGCAGGCCGACCTGGGCGATCTGCCGAAGCTGGTCTGCCTGCCCGGCCACCTCAACCAGCTGTTCTTCAACCTGCTGAAAAATGGCGTCCAGGCGGTGCAGGACAGCGGCCATGCCGGCACGGTGAAGATCAGCAGCCAGGCCGCTGCCGACGGGATCGCCGTCGCCATCAGCGATGACGGCATCGGCATGACGCCGGAACAGCGCGAACACGCCTTCGAACCTTTCTTCACCACCCGCAAGATCGGCAGCGGCGCCGGCCTCGGGCTGTGCACCGCCCGCAACATCGTGCTCGCCCACAGCGGCCGCATCACGATCGACAGCCAGCCCGGCCAGGGCACCACCGTTCACCTTCACTTCCCGACGCGAACATGACCGACTATTCGGCTCTCTTCACCGGCAAGACCGCCACGCCGCAAGCGCCGGCCACGCACCTGACGCCGCCGAAATACCGCTTGCTCATCGTCGATGACGAGGTGGGCATCGTCAAGGCGCTGACCCGCGTCTTCCGCCAGGAAAACTACGAGGTGGTGACCGCCGGCAGTGGCGACGAAGCCCTGCAGCGCCTGGCCGAGGGCAGTTTCCAGCTGGTCATCAGCGACTTCATGATGCCCGGCATGAACGGCGCGCAATTCCTGCGCGAGGTGAAGCAACGCTCACCGGAAACCATCCGCATCATGCTCACCGGCCATGCCGATACCGATGCGGTGATGGGCGCCATCAACGACGGCGCGGTATACAAGTTCATCCTCAAGCCGTGGAACGACGACGACCTGCGCGTCACGGTAGCCCTGGCGCTGGAACAGTTCGACCTGATCGCCCGCAACCGGGCACTGAAGACGGAAAACGACAAGAAGTCCAGGGAAATCTCGGCGCTCAGCCGGCTGGCGGTCACCCACCGCAGCCGGCTGGGCATCATGCTGCACAAGAAGAACCTGCTCAATGCCGCCCAGCTGCAGGAGCTGACCCTGCTCCAGGAGCGCCGCAAGGAGCCGTTGATCAGCCTGCTGATCGACAAGGGCTGGGTCGGCGAACGGCAGATTCGCGACCTGCTCAAGTCGGACATGCTGATCGAGGAAGTGCAGCTGCCGGAATTCCGCATCGACCCGGTGCTGGCCGAGCTGATCCCGCACAGTTTCTGCCAGCGCCAGCTGGTCGTGCCGCTCAAGCTGGAGGGCCGTCGCCTGCTGCTGGCCATGGCCGACCCGCTGGACGAGGGCCTGATCGACGAGGTGCGCTTCACCGCCGGCCTTGACCTCAAGGTGGTGACCGCCGATACCGCGGCCATCCGCAAAAAGATCAGCGAGTTGTACGGCGACAGCAGCATCGATTTCAAGGAGCTGGAAACCCTGGTCGGCGGCCCGGACCCTTATGAGGGGATCGAGATCGTCATCGAGGAGGAGGATTCGGCGCAACTCGAAGACCTTCTGCGCCAGACCGAGGCACCGCCGGCCATCCGCCTGGCCAATGCGATCATCCTCGAAGCCATCCGCCTTGGCGCCTCCGACATCCACATCCAGCCGCGCATCAAGAGCGTCATCGTGCGCTACCGCATCGACGGCGTGCTGGCCGACAAGATCAACATCCCGCACCACCTGCACCAGTCGCTGGTGTCGCGCCTGAAGATCATGTCCGAGCTCGACATTTCCGAGCGCCGCCGCCCGCAGGATGGGCGCATCACGGTCAAGACGCCGATGCGCATGGTCGACCTGCGCATTTCCACCCTGCCGACCATCAATGGCGAAAAGGTGGTGATGCGCATCCTCGACCGCAATTCGACGGTGCATACGCTGGACCGCCTGGGTTTCTCGCCCAGCGACCTGCCCCGCGTCGCCGACATGGTGGCCAAGCCGCAGGGCATCATCCTGGCCACCGGCCCGACCGGCAGCGGCAAGACGACAACCCTCTATTCGCTGCTCCAGCACGACGCAACGCCGGACAAGAATTACGTCACCATCGAAGACCCGGTCGAGTACTACCTCGACATGGCCGGCCAGGTGCTGGTCCGCGAGAAGATCGGCCTGACCTTCCCCTCCGTGCTGCGTGCGCTGTTGCGCCAGGACCCGGACGTCATCCTGCTCGGCGAAATCCGCGATTTCGAGACCGCCGAAGTCGCCTTCCACGCCGCGCTGACCGGGCACCTGGTCTTTTCGACCCTGCACACCAACTCGGCCATCGCCACCATCGCCCGCCTGTTCGACCTCGGCCTGAAACCTTACGTCGTTGCCACGGCGCTGGAGGGCATCATCGCCCAGCGCCTGGTGCGCCAGGTCTGCCCGCTCTGCCGCGAGGAAGC
>JAEUOE010000248.1 GCA_016790885.1 Dechloromonas sp.
GGCCAATATATCGGCCATTAGCAACCCGTGGCTGACCGGATGAGGCGTTTGCCGGGTGTGAAGGTTTATCATGCCGGGGTTGCCCTAACGATGGCCCACGCATGAGTTCGACCGCCGACGATTTGCCTGTTCCGGATTTTGAAATTGATCATCGGAATGAATACGCTCAGTATTTACTGAGCGACCCGCAGGAAATTTCCCATTACCTCAAGCAACTGGCTAATCGCGGCAAGCTGTTGAGTGCGCATCTCGATGGCGGCAAGCTGTTCTTTCTCACGGCCCTGGTGGCCGTCGATGATGACCGGGGTGTCATCCTTTTTGACACGGCACAAGCTGAAGCACTCAATCGCGCGGCAGTCATGGCGAAGCAGGTGACGCTGACGGCCAACCTGGACCGGATCAAGATTCAGTTCCGCTTACCGGGGCTGCGCGAACAAAGCCACGAAGGCCGGCGCGTGCTGGCCGCCGCCACGCCTGGGGCACTGCTCCGCCTGCAGCGCCGTGAGTATTTTCGCCTGACACCGCCGGTCGCCCGGCCGCTCGTTTGCCAGATTCATCTGGAGCAGACGGATGGCAGCCTGCAAACCCTGCACTGTGGCGTATCCGATATCAGTTGCGGCGGCATCAGCCTGACGGTGCCCATGATCAACCGCGAAGACTGCTCGCGCGATGCGCTGTTCCACGACAGCCGACTGGAAATCCCGGACGAGGGGGTTCTGCTGGTCAACCTGCGGGTACGAAAAACCGTCGAATATTCTGCCGATGACCGGCAGCACTATTTACGAGTCGGCTGCGAATTCATTGGCCTGCCAAGCAGCCGGCTGGCCATGATCCAGCGCTACATTGCCCGCGTCGAACGCGAGCGGACGGCTAGAACGTCTGGGTTGGCGGATTAGAGCGGAATGTTCAGCGCGCCGGGCTTCTCCCTGTCGTTGTTTAGCGGGTTCTTTGCTGGCGCGAGACACGATCAGGCAGCAGCCAGATTATCCTGGCTCGAGGTTGCGTGCAGCTTGATTTTCAAGGCCTTGATGATCTTGAGGACGGTCGCAAACTCGGGATTTCCGGATGGCGACAATGCCTTGTAGAGGCCCTCGCGGCTGATTCCTGTTTCGCGGGCAAGCTGGGTCATACCTTGCGCTCTGGCAATATCGTTCAGCGCGGCGCGCACAACACTGCCATCGCCGGGATCTTCCTCAAGGCAGGCGTCAAGATACATGGCCATGTCTTCCTCGCTCTGCAGATGGTCGACAGGGTCAAAGCGTGTGAATTTCTCGGTCATGGTTTCCACTCCTCTGCAATCTCGATGGCGCGTTTGATATCGGCATCCTGCGCGCTCTTGTCACCGCCAGCGAGCAAGACAACAAAGACCGGGCCGCTCTGGATAAAGTAGATCCGATAGCCAGGGCCGTAGTCGATCCGCATTTCACTGACACCGTCGCGTACCGGCCTGGCATCACCGAAATTGCCGGTTTCGATCAGTCGCCGAATCCGAGCGTTGATCCGCATGATGGCAGCGCGATCTTTCAGCTTGCCAAGCCAACGAGTGAAGGTTTCGCTTTGGGTGACTTCAATCATGCCCCAATCGTAATCCATGGATCACAAATTGGAAAGCCCCCTCTGCCCTTGCCAGTACCGTAGACGATGGTTTTCAAATCGAGCCCCCAGATGTGACAAAGCCCGCCGAAGCGGGCCTGTCGCCCCAAGAGCAACATGGCTATACCAGTCGGTCAGGGGGGAGTCGTGAATGGGCTTTAAGCAGGCTTAAACCTGAATGTTCATCACGTCCTGATAAGCCGTAACGAGCTTGTTGCGGACCTGGACCATTTCCTGGAATGACACGCTGGCCGTCTGCAGGGCGATCATGACTTCGTGCAGGTTCTGGCTGGTGTCGCCGGCGGCAAGTTTTTCCGCCATTTGATTGGCCCCCTTCTGGGTTTGGTTCACCTTGTCGATGGAGTTTTGCAGAATCTGGGCGAAGTCGGCTCCGCCGGCTGCGGGCGTATTGTCGGCTGCGGGTTTGCCAGCGGCTTGTGCCGCCGTTGTCCGCAGTGCGCTCAACATTTGTTCGATTCCGTTCGTATCCATGATTCACTCCAAGGCATTCGGAGATTTATAAGCAATTGTCAGGCCAGATTCAGCCTTGAATATACCCTTCGTCCCGGTACTGCTGCAGCTTGTAACGCAAGGTTCGCTCGGAGATACCCAAGCGCTCGATCGCCTTCTTGCGCGAGCCGCCCACTTCGGCCAGGGTGCGCAGAATGTGGTCGCGCTCCAAGTCTTTCATATTATCGGCTCTTTTTCCCGGTTCGGGCAGCATGACCGGGGGCGGCGGTTCAACCACCGGGCGGGCAGGCTGCGGGCTGCTTTCAGCCGGCCGCGCCAGCAGGTTCAGGGCTTCCGGCCCGATGGTATTGCCGGGGGCCATGATCAGCGCACGTTGAATCACGTTTTCAAGTTCGCGGATATTGCCGGGCCAGGCATGTGCGGATAGCGCGGCTTCAGCATCCGGCGACAGGGACATGCCGGTGCGCCCGAAACGCCCGCCGTGCTCGGCAACGAAGTGGCGGGCGATGGCGACGATATCGTCAGGCCGCTGGCGCAGGGCGGGAATGGCAATGGGAAAGACATTGAGCCGGTAGTAAAGGTCTTCGCGGAAGACGCCCTTGGCCACGGCTTCCGCCATGTCGCGGTTGGAGGTGGCAATGATGCGGATATTGAGCGGCACCGGCTTCTTGCCGCCGACCCGCTCGACCTCTCTTTCCTGCAGCACGCGCAGCAGCTTGGCTTGCAGGCCCATCGGCATCTCGGTCACTTCGTCGAGGAGCAAGGTGCCATCCTGCGCCTGTTCGAACTTGCCCGCTTGCGCCTGCTGCGCCCCGGTGAAAGCACCTTTTTCGTAGCCGAACAGGGTGGCTTCGAGCAGGCTATCCGGAATGGCGGCGCAGTTGATGGCAACGAAAGGCCCCACCTTGCGCGCCGAATTGCGATGAATGAAGCGAGCGACCACTTCCTTGCCAACGCCCGATTCTCCGGTAAGCAGCACCGTGGCATCGGTCTGGGCGACGCGCTGGGCAATGGCAAACAGTTCGCGGCTGGCCGGATCGTTGGCCACCACGCCCATCTCGTCATTGGTCGAGGGCAATTCGTATTTGTTGATGTGGGCGAGCAAGGCCTGTGGCTCGAAAGGCTTGAGCAGGAAATCGCAAGCCCCGGAGCGCATGGCATCCACCGCCTTGTCCACTTCGGCATAGGCCGTCATCAGCACCACCGGCAGATGCGGCAGGCGGGCGCGGATTTCCTTGAGCAGGGTGATGCCGTCCATCGGCATCATGCGCACATCGCTGACCACGATGGAAAAGGCCTTTTCCGCCAATACTTTCAGGGCCGACTCGCCACCATCGACCGCCACGTAGGCACGACCGGCCAGTTCCAGCGTATCGCCGATCGCTTCACGCAAACTGGGATCGTCCTCAACGACCAGGACAGGCAATACATGCTCAGACATTCTCATCTCTTTCGCGCTCTGCCGAAGCAACCGGCAATGTCATGACGAACTCGGCACCCTGGCCGGGTTCGGAAACCAGTTCGATCGTACCGCCATGCGCCCGCGCCACGCCCAGCGCAATGGCGAGGCCCAGACCCGTGCCCTGCCCCTTGGTCGTGAAGAAGGGCTCAAAGATGCGCGCCTGGGTTTGCTGGCTGATCCCCGGGCCGCTATCGCGCACGCCGATGGCCAATAGATCGCCGCGCCGATTGCCGGTCAGGCAAATTTTGCCGCCTGCCGGTGTGGCCTGCATGGCGTTCTCCAGCAGGTTAACCAGAGCGCCGAACAGCGCCTTGCGGCTGCCGACGATCACGGCCTGCTCACAGTGATCGAACACAGCAAATTCCAGTCCATGCTCGCGCATCAGGGGTTCGACGGTCTGCGCCGCTTCGCCGAGCAGATCGCCGGCGTCGATCACGTCGCGCCCGATGCTCTCCCCGCGAGCGAAGAGCAACACGTCCTGGATCAGGCGCTCCAGGCGGCGCAACTGCCCTGTGGCCTTGTCAGAAAAACGGGCTCGCGCCTCGTCGGCCATGCCGGGCTGACCGAGATTCGACGTATACAAAAGTGCAGCCGCCAGGGGGGTACGCAACTGGTGAGCCAGCGAGGCCGCCATCTCGCCCATTGCCGCCAGGCGCTGGTTGCGCTCCAGCTCGGTTTTCATCTGGTGCGCCGCGGTCACGTCATGGACCAGCAATATCTTGCCGCCAGCCGAGGGTAAGGCGCTCTCGGCAATCGAGACACGCCCGCCGCCACATAGCCATTCCCCCACGGTCAGCGTCGGCTCCAGGTAATCGCGCGCCACGTCGCCCCAGTGACGCCCGACGATATGGGGGCCGAAAAAAGACAAGGCGGCAGGATTCACCGCAACGACCGAGGCCGCCGCGTCGAGCAGCACGACACCGGCCGGCAAGGCATCGAGCAGGGAGGAAAGACGCTCGGAAAGCGCTTCCTTTTCCTGAAACTGCCGGCGCAACTCGCCATTGGCGACAGCCAGTTCCTCGGTCAACGAGGCCACGCGCGCCTGCAGGGCTTCGTATGCCTGCGTCAACTCGGCCGAGACCTGATTGAACATGGCAAATGCCCGCTGCAATTCGGCGGTCTTGTTGTCGGAATCAGGCGTCACAGCGGCAGCCGGGGGAGCGGACATTGAAAAAGATAGGGTGAATTAAGGCGCGGTAATAGTAGAATATTTCTAGGAAAATTTGGCTTCCTGATTGATTCTTCTTCTGTTTCACCGCATTTCACCCGAGCATTGATGGCAGCAACTACCGAGACGACAGCAGGAAGCCCACCGGCGACAAATCCGGTGGAGCGTCTGCGCGACGCCTTCAATCGGCTCAGTAGCCAGCAGAAGATCATCTTCATGGTGGCCATCGCCGCCATCATCGCAGTGATTGTAGGCACTATCCTGTGGAGCCGGCAGCCGGATTGGAAAGTTCTTTTTTCCAATCTGAACGAAAAAGATGGCGGCTCGATCGCCACCGTGCTCGAACAGCAGAACATCCCTCACCGTTACAGTGACTCCGGCGCCCTGCTGGTGCCGGCCGAACGGGTTCACGAGGTGCGCCTGAAGCTGGCTTCGCAGGGTCTGCCGCGCGGCGGCATGGTCGGCTTCGAACTGATGGAAAACCAGAAGTTCGGCGTCAGCCAGTTTGCCGAACAGGTTAATTACCAGCGCGGCCTGGAGGGTGAGCTGGCGCGCACCATCCAGTCGATCGGTTCGGTACAGTCGGCCCGCGTCCATCTGGCCATTCCCAAGCCTTCGGTTTTCGTGCGCGAGGAGCAGAAGCCGACTGCCTCAGTCATGCTCAACCTGTACCCCGGCCGCGCACTGGATGCCGGGCAGATCGCCGGCATCACGCACCTGATTTCGTCGAGCGTGCCGCAATTGCCGTCCTCCAACGTCACCGTCATCGACCAGAGCGGTGCGCTGCTCTCGCAATTGAAAAGCAAGCTGACCGAAGCCGGGCTCGACCCGGCGCAGATCAAGTATGTGCGCGAGGTGGAAAACAGCATCATCAAGCGCATAGACGAAATCCTCAGCCCGCTGCTCGGCCAGGACAACTTCAAGGTGCAGGTGGCGGCCGATGTCGATTTCTCGCAGACCGAGCAGACGGCCGAGACCTATCGTCCGAACAACATGCCGGAAAGCACCAGCATCCGCAGCCAGCAGAACAACGAAACGGCCAGCGTCAACCAGGCGGCGGGCGGCGTGCCGGGGGCATTGACCAACCAGCCACCGGTTCCCGCTACCGCCCCGCTGACCACGCCGCCCGTCGGCAACGCACCGGCCCCGGCTGGCCAGCCGGCCAGGCCGGGCGAACAACCGCCGGGCAAGGTCGACGCAGCCGGCGTCACCGCCCCGCTCAACGCGGCCGGCCAGCCGATCAGCACCACCAAGAACGCGACGATCAATTACGAACTGGACAAGACCATTCGCCACACGCGGCAGGGCATGGGCAATATCCGCCGCCTGTCGGCGGCCGTGGTGCTCAATCACCGCAAGGATGTGGACAAGGCCGGCAAGCCGATCACCAAGCCGATTCCCGATGCGGAAATGAAGCAGATCAACGAACTGGTCCGCGAGGCGATGGGCTTTACCAGAGAACGCGGCGACTCGCTGTCGGTAGCCAACGCCCCCTTCACCGCGATCGACAAGAGCGAAAGCGAACTGCCGATCTGGAAGGATCCGGAGAACGTTTCCTTCCTGAAGGACATCCTCAAATACCTGCTGATCGCCGGGATTGTCGCCTTCCTCTACCTGAAGGTGATCCAGCCGACGCTGAAGACCATGTTCCCGCCTCCGGAGAGCGACAAACCCGGGGCTGGCGAGGGCGAAGGCGGCCTCTTCGGTGCCGGCGGAGTTTCCGGCGGCGCGGAAGAAGGCGAGGAAGGGGCGACAGTCCATATCGACCACTTTGCGGTCAAGGTCCAGAAGGCACGCGACCTGGCGGCCAAGGACCCCAAGGCCATTGCCAACATGATCAAGGATTGGATGGGTGCAAATGGCAACTAGTCCGGAAGAAGGCCTCGAGAAGAGTGCCACGCTGCTCATCGCCCTGGGCGAGGACCACGCTGCGGAAGTGTTGAAGCATCTCGGGCCGCGCGAGGTGCAAAAAATCGGCCATGCCATGGCTGCCCTGAAGTCGGTGCCGCGCGCCAAGGTGGAAGGCATCCTCGATGAATTCCTGAGCGTGGCGGAGGAGCACGCGGCGGTCCATGTCGATACCGACAACTACATCCGCTCGGTGCTGACCAAGGCGCTGGGCGACGACAAGGCCTCCAACCTGATCTCGCGCATCCTGCAAAGCGGCGAAACCTCGGGCATCGAGGGCCTCAAATGGATGGATGCCGCCACCGTTGCCGACCTGATCAAGAACGAGCACCCGCAGATCATTTCGACGATTCTCGTGCACCTGGAGCACGACCACGCCAGCGAGATCCTCAACCATTTCACCGAGCGCCTGCGCAACGACGTGGTGCTGCGCATCGCCACGCTGGAGGGCATCCAGCCGGCCGCGCTGCGTGAATTGAACGAGGCGATGATGCGCATCCTGGCCGGTTCGGCGAGCATCAAGAAAACCGCAATGGGTGGTGTGCGTACGGTGGCTGAAATCCTCAACTTCATCGGCACTGCCAACGAGACATCGGTAGTCGATGCCATCCGTGAATACGATCCGGATCTGGCGCAGAAGATTCTCGACGAGATGTTCGTCTTCGAGAACCTGATGGATATCGACGACCGCTCGATCCAGCTCATCCTGCGCGAAGTTCAGTCCGATTCGCTGATCCTGGCTCTCAAGGGCGCCTCGCCGGAACTGCGCGAGAAGATATTCAAGAACATGTCGCAACGGGCGGCAGAAATGCTGCGCGAAGACCTCGAATCGAAAGGCCCGGTCCGCCTGTCCGAAGTCGAAGCCGAACAGAAGGAAATCCTCAAGATCGTGCGGCGCCTGGCCGACGAAGGGCAGATCGTGCTCGGCGGCGCCGGCGGCGAGCAGATGGTCTGAGCATGTCGCGCGTCATTCCCAAGGAACAACTGGCCGGCTACCAGCGCTGGCAAGCCGGCTCGTTCGACAAACCCGCCCAGGCCGGTGGCGAGCCGGCCAGGGCAGGCAGCCCGCCTCCGGCGCAAGAGGCAGCGAACCTTGCCACGGCAGCGGAGCAAGCCGGCGAGATGGTCGTGGACATTCCATTCCCGACAGCGGAGGACCTGGCGCGCATCAACGAAGAAGCGCGCAACGAAGGCTACCAGCGCGGCTACGACGAAGGCCTGGCCGCGGCCGAAGCCGAGTGCTCGGCGCGTACCGGTGAGCAGATAACCCACCTGACGACGTTGATTGGCAATCTGCAGGCATCGCTGACCCAGCTTGACCAGGAGATAGCTGACCAGTTGCTCGACCTGTCACTGGAAGTAGCTTCGCAGATGCTGCGCAGCAGCCTGAAAGTCAGGCGTGAGCTGCTGCTGCCGACCATCCGTGAGGCACTGGCCGAGTTGCCGCTGCATCACGGCGCCATTTCGCTGCACCTCAACCCGGCCGATGCCGAAATCCTGCTCCCCCAGCTCAAGGAGCAACTCGCGCATACCACCGCACATATCGTGTCGGACAACAACATCGCCGAGGGCGGGTGCCTGGTCAAGGCCGGCAGCAGCGAGATCGATGCCAGCATTGAAGTGCGCTGGCGACGCGTGCTGGAAACCATGGGGCTCAAAACCAAGGAATGGCTGTCGAACACTTGACCTCGCCCGAGCATATCGGCCGCTGGCAACGTTTTCTGGCCAACTGCCAGATTGCCGTCAGCCAGGCGCAGCCGTTGTGGCCCAGCGGCCGGCTGACCCGCATCAACGGTCTGGTGATGGAAGCCAGCGGGCTGAAACTGCCCCTGGGCAGTACCTGTCGCATCATTCCGGCCAGCGGCATTCCGGTCGAGGCTGAGGTGGTCGGCTTTGCCGGGGAAAAACTGTACCTGATGCCGTCGGACGATGTCTTCGGCCTGGCGCCAGGCGCCCGGGTCGAGGCAGTCGATCTGCCCTCTGCGCCGCTGCGCATGGATACCGGGCAGTTCCGGCGCCGACGGGCGATCGACCGGGCCAAGCAGGTGCCGGTCGGCGACCAGTTGCTGGGCCGGGTCGTCGACGGGGTGGGGCGCCCTCTCGACAACAAGGGCACGCTGACCATCGACACCACGCGTTCGCTGCAAAGCCGCCCGTTCAACCCGATGATGCGGGCCGCCATCGACCAGCCGCTCGATGTCGGCATCCGCGCCATCAACGCGCTGTTGACTGTTGGACGCGGCCAGCGCATGGGCCTGTTCGCCGGTTCCGGCGTCGGCAAATCGGTTCTTCTCGGCATGATGGCCCGTTACACGGAGGCCGAAGTCATCGTCGTCGGCCTGATCGGCGAACGCGGCCGCGAGGTGAAGGAATTCATCGAGCAGATTCTCGGCGAGGAAGGCATGCGCCGCTCCGTCGTCGTCGCCGCCCCGGCCGACACCGGCCCACTGATGCGCCTGCAGGGCGCAGCCTACGCAACGACCATCGCCGAATATTTCCGCGACCAGGGCAAGCAGGTTCTGCTGATCATGGATTCGCTCACCCGCTACGCCATGGCCCAGCGCGAAATCGCCCTGGCTATCGGCGAACCGCCCGCCACCCGCGGTTATCCGCCATCGGTATTCGCCCGCCTGCCGCAGTTGGTCGAACGCGCCGGCAACGGCCCGGAGGGTGGCGGCTCGATTACGGCCTTCTACACCGTCCTGGCCGAGGGCGACGACCAGCAGGATCCGATCGCCGACTCGGCCCGCGCCATTCTCGACGGCCACATCGTCCTGTCGCGCACCCTGGCCGATGCCGGGCATTACCCGGCCATCGACATCGAGCAATCGATCAGCCGGGCGATGGTCAACCTGATCGACACGCCGCACCTCGACCAGATCCGCAAATTCAAGGTGCTCTTTGCCCGCTACCAACGCTCGCGCGACCTGATTTCGGTCGGCGCCTATGCGCCCGGCTCGGACCCGGTGCTGGACCAGGCGATCGCGCTCTATCCGCAAATGGAGAGTTTCCTGCAGCAGCAACT
This sequence comes from Dechloromonas sp., assembly GCA_016790885.1. GTDB lineage: Bacteria > Pseudomonadota > Gammaproteobacteria > Burkholderiales > Rhodocyclaceae > Azonexus. The sequence goes on from JAEUOE010000248.1 coordinate 9,628, forward strand.
GATTGAGCAGTCGAACTTCCCGAGCAGTCTGGAAGCCTTGAAAGCACTGATCTGATAGGCCATGGCCCAACCATTTTCCCTGCAACCCCTGCTCGAGTTGATGCAGACGCGTACCGACGAGGCGACACGTACCCTCGGCAAGCTGATCGCGGCCGAGCAAAGCCAGCGCAGCCGGCTGCAGATGCTCGAGCAGTATCGAGAGGAATACGCCCAGCGCCTGCGCGAAAGCATCGCCCAGGGCATCACGCGCCTGGTCATGTTGAATTACCAGGACTTCCTGGCCCGCATCGACGAGGCCATAGCCCAACAAAAGCTGGCAGTGGAAAACTCCGAACGCAGCACCAAGGCCGGCCAGGAAGAGTGGAAGGCCCAGAACAAGCAACTGAAGGCGATCGACACCCTGTCGCAACGGCACGATGCGCGGGAACGCCAGCGCGAGAACAAGATCGAACAAAAATTGCAGGATGAATTCACCACCCGGAAATTCGGCAGCCCGAAAAACCCGGATCAGGAATACTGACGGGCACACATATTGCTGACTTATCCCCGAATAGTCATTTTCGGGAGAGGGCCATGGGCCTCAGCGTCATTGCCAATATCAGCACCACCGCCAGCACCCCCACAACCGCAAGCACGGCCGACGCCGGCACGGGCGTTTCCGGTGAATTCGCGGCCCTGCTCTCGGGGCAGACCATGGCTGCCATGCTCGCGCAAGGCAATGGCCTGAGCACTGACCAGGCGATTACTAGCGCAGCCGCCGAAGCGGAAACCCTTGGCGAAAAAGCACCCGGCGATAGCCTGCAAGCCTTCGACCCCGCGGCCCTCGTCGCCTTGATGGGCAATGCGCAGATGCAACCGGCCGCCAAGCCGGTGGAGACCCGCTCACTGGTGCCGGACGAGGCAAGCGATGGCAGTCTCAAAGACATGGCCCTGAGCGACGATCTCAACAAGCGCAGACAGGAAAACGTACTGGCCGATACGGCCAAATCAGCCGCCCGTGACCTGCTGGCCGGAAAAGGCGGCACGCCTGGCTCCCCCCTCGCTGCCGACGCCCTCGCCGAGGTGGAGACGGCAAATATTGCCGCTCCTGGCGAACTTCCCGGCAATTCACCCGCTTTTTCCAGCAGCCTGTCGGCTGTAATGCACCGCCAGGATGCCGTGCCCAACCCGCAGACGCGCATCAGCACACCGCTCCACGCCGAGGCCTGGCCGCAACAGTTCGGCGAGAAGGTCGTGTGGATGGCGAAAAATGACCAGCAGACTGCCCAGATCAACATCAACCCGCCACAGCTCGGCCCCGTGCAGATCACCCTGAGTCTCAGTGGCGATCAGGCAACCGCGGTTTTTGCGTCACCGCATGCCGAAGTCCGCCAGGCGATCGAAAGTTCGCTTCCCCAACTGCGTGAAATGCTGTCATCGGCCGGCATCAATCTGGGGGATGCCAACGTCGGTGCCAATCTGGCACAACAGAACCCGAACAACGCCTTCCAGACGCCGAACAGAGCCCAATCCAGCCTTGAAAACGCTATACTCCCGGCCAATGACAATGCGCCAGTCGCAGGTATTGCAACGCCTCTGCACCACGGCCGGGGACTTGTAGACCTGTTCGCCTGACGAACAAGGACATCTAGACAGGAGGGAACATGGCCAAGGATGCCAAGGCAGCGGTAGAAGGGGCGGAAGCCGCCCCCAAGAAAAGCAAGAAACTGTTGATCATCATCCTGGCTGTTGTGTTGCTGGTGGTTCTGGGTGGCGGAGCAGCCTTCATGCTGCTCAAGAAGGGTGACCACGAGGAAGGCGACGAGGAAGTCGCCGAGGAAACCGCCAAGCCCAAGAAGAAAGACAAGAAAAAGGATGCCCAGGCAGCGCCGGTCTTCGTGAACATGGAACCGTTCACCGTGAACCTGGTGCCGGAAACCGGCGACCAGTACCTGCAAGTGGTTTTGTCGCTGGAAATCGAGGACGCTGCAGCAGATGCTGCACTGAAGGCCGTGATGCCGAAGATTCGCAACAACATCACCTTGCTGCTCTCTTCCAAGAAGGCTTCCGAACTGCTGCCCAAGGAGGGCAAGGAACAACTGGCCGAGGCGCTCAAGGATGAAATCAACGGCGTGATCGAACCGCCGAAGAAGAACAAGAAGGGCGAAGTGGTGCCGCCGGAAGGCCCGGTCAAGTCGGTCCTGTTCACCTCCTTCATCATCCAGTAAGGAGCCATGGCCGGCGACTTTCTCTCCCAGGACGAGGTAGACGCCCTACTCAAGGGCGTCACCGGCGAAACCGATGAACCCGAGGCAGGCGAGGGTGAAGGCGGGGGGGTTCGTGCCTACAACATCGGCACCCAGGAACGGATCGTCCGTGGCCGGATGCCGACCCTGGAACTGGTCAACGAGCGTTTTGCCCGTTACCTGCGCATCGGCCTATTCAACTACATGCACCGGAACGCCGAAATATCAGTCGGGCCGATCCGCGTGCAGAAGTACAGCGAATTCATCCGCAACCTGGTGGTACCGACCAACCTGAACCTGGTCATTGCCAAGCCGCTCCGGGGCACGGCGCTGTTCGTATTCGACCCCAACCTGGTTTTCCTGGTGGTCGACAACATGTTCGGTGGCGACGGCCGCTTCCATACCCGGGTCGAGGGCCGCGACTTCACGCCAACCGAGCAGCGCATCATCCAGGGCCTGCTCAATGTCGTGTTCACCGAGTACAGCAAGTCGTGGAAACCGGTGTACGACATCAATTTCGAGTACATCCGCTCGGAAATGAACTCGCAGTTCGCCAACATCGCCACGCCGTCCGAAATCGTCGTGTCGACGACCTTCACGCTGGAGTTCGGCGGCGCGACGGCCGACATGCACATCTGTTTCCCGTATTCGATGCTGGAACCGATCCGCGATCTGCTCTACAGCACCATGCAGAGCGACCAACTGTCATCCGACAAGCGCTGGATCGGCACGCTGCGCAAGCAATTGCAGGGGGCCGAAGTGGAAATCGTGGCGCAACTGGGATCGGGGAAGATTTCGCTGGGACAGATCCTCAAGCTCAAGGTGGGCGATGTCATCCCCCTGAACATCCCGGAAAAAATCGAGGCCCTGGTCGATAGCGTGCCGCTGATGGAGTGCACCTACGGTCAACAAAATGGCCAATACGCATTGAAGGTCGAGCGATTCATCGCCGCCCCGCCGGAGGCACCAGCAGTCCCCCCGGCCACTGGAGACAAAAATGGCTGACGAAATGGAAAACATCGAGAACATGGGCAACGCCGACGAAGGCCAGATCAGCGAGGACGACTGGGCCGCAGCGATGGCCGAACAGGCGATCACCGACGATGTTCCGGCGGCTGCCATGGAGGCGCAACCTGCCAACATCTTCCCGTCTTTCGGCGGGCCTGGCGGCAACGGCGGCATGATGAACGAACTCGACATGATCCTCGACATCCCTGTCCAGATCACGGTCGAGTTGGGGCGCACCAAGATCACCATCAAGAACCTGCTGCAACTGGCCCACGGCTCGGTCGTCGAGCTCGACGCCATGGCCGGCGAACCGATGGATGTGATGGTCAATGGCACCTTGATTGCCCAGGGCGAGGTGGTCGTGGTCAATGACAAATTCGGTATTCGCCTGACCGACATCATCACCCCCTCCGAGCGGATGCGTAAGATCAATCGCTAAACGCCCTGCGGAGTTTCGATTAAGATAGCGGGCTACGATTTCCGCTGCCGAAACCCGCCTTGCTACGCACACTTCTCCTGCTTTTCCCGGTTGCCGCACAGGCCAGCGAAGCCGCTTCGCCGGGCGTATCGTCGGGCACCTACCTGCAAGCCGGGTTTGCGCTGATTCTCATCGTTGGCCTGCTCGCAGCGACCGCCTGGATGGCGCGCAAGGTTTCGGGCGGCAAGGGATTCGGCCAGGCCGGCCTGAAAGTGATCGGCGGCGTGGCGCTCGGCCCGCGCGAGCGCATCGTGCTCGTCGAGGTAGGTGACGACTGGCTGGTCATCGGCGTCGTTCCCGGGCAAATTCGTACCCTGCATCGCCTGGCCAGGGGCAGCCTGCCCGAGGGCGCCCTGCCAGCCGGTGCCGACAAGCCCTTCGCCCAATGGCTGCAGGGCATTGCCAATCGGCAGCACCATGATTAATCGCCTGCTCGCCTTTCTCGTGCTGCTGCTGCCGGCCGGTCTGGCATTCGCCCAGGCGGCCGGCGGACTGCCCGCCGTGACCAGTACGCCGGCTGCCGGCGGGGGTACGACGTATTCGCTGACCATCCAGACGCTGTTGCTGATGACGGCGCTGACTTTCATCCCGGCCGTCGTGCTGATGATGACGGGCTTCACGCGCATCGTCATCGTCCTGTCCCTGTTGCGCCACGCCATGGGCACCCAAACGGCGCCCCCCAACCAGGTCATTGTCGGCCTGGCGCTGTTCCTGACTTTCTTCGTGATGAGCCCGGTCCTCGACAGGGTGTACACCGAAGCCTACCTGCCTCTTTCGGAAAACCGGATCAACGTGATGCAGGCTGCCGAGCGCGCCGCCATTCCGATGCGCGGCTTCATGCTCAAGCAGACGCGGGAATCTGACCTGGCCCTGTTTGCCGGCATCGCCAAGATCGACAAGATCGACAAGCCGGAAGACACCCCGCTGCGCATCCTGGTCCCGGCCTTCGTGATCAGCGAACTGAAAACGGCCTTCCAGATCGGTTTCATCCTGTTCATTCCCTTCCTGGTCATCGACATGGTGGTCGCCAGCCTGCTGATGTCGATGGGCATGATGATGATGTCGCCGGTGATGGTCGCCCTGCCCTTCAAGCTGATGCTGTTCGTTCTGGTCGACGGCTGGCATCTGGTCATCGGCTCGCTGGTCCAGAGCTTCACGCCATGACGCCGGGCATCGTCATGGAAATCGGCCGGCAGGCCATCGAGGTGACGCTGCTCATCGCGGCCCCCATGCTCGTCACGGCCCTGGTCGTCGGCCTGATCATCAGCATCTTCCAGGCCGCTACCCAGTTGAACGAATCGACACTGCAATTCGTACCCAAGCTGGTCGCCATGTTCGTGGTGCTCCTTCTCGCCGGGCCCTGGATGCTGCAATACCTGATCGACTACATCCAGCGCCTGTTCGGCAGCATCCCGCAACTCATCGGCTGAACGCATGATCAGCATCGACTCGGCCCAGATCGATGCCTGGATCGTGGCTTTCATCTTTCCCCTCAGCCGCATCCTCGGCTTCATCGCCACCGCCCCCTTGTGGAGCAGCAACGGCGTGCCGCGGCGCGTGCGGCTCGTTCTCGGACTGGCCATCACCATCGCACTGACGCCCAGCCTGCCGCCCATGCCGGCGGTGCAGCCGGCCTCCCTGGGCGGGCTGTGGATCATGGCCCAGCAACTGTTGATCGGTGTCGGGATGGGATTTGCCGTGAAGATCGTGTTCACCGCCTTCCATATGGCGGGCGAATTCATCGGCACACAGATGGGCCTCGGCTTCGCCACCTTCTACGACCCCTTGAATTCGGCACAGACACCGGTGGTGGCCGAATTTCTCAACCTGCTGGCGCTCCTGCTCTTCTTGTCGATGAACGGGCACCTGCTCTATCTGGCCACGCTGGCCCAGAGCTTTACGGCCATCCCGGTCAGCGCCACGCCGCTGGGCGCCGGATCATGGCTCAACCTGGCCGAGCTGGGCAGCAAGATGTTCTCGGCGGGCTTGTTGCTGTCGCTGCCCATCGTGGCAGCGCTGATGATCACCAACGTGGCGCTGGCTGTGCTGACGCGCGCTGCGCCACAACTCAACCTGTTTGCCCTGGGTTTCCCGCTCACCTTGATGGGCGGCTTCTTCGCGCTGGCAGTCAGCCTCAACTACATGGCGACGCCGATCCAGGGCATCTTCGAACTCGGCATGGAAGCCATGCTGGGCTATGTTGTGCCAGCCAGACCCTGAATCAGTTAAGCAGGAAGGAATCTGCCTGCTGCGGGCGGACCAGCCTGACCACCCCTTCCGCCACACGCCGGGCGCCGATGGTCTGCGAGTCGATACCCTCGGAATACTCCATGATCTGATAGCTGCCGAAGCCCTGCTCAAATTGCAACTGGCTGGCCCGCCGCTTGAGAATCTGGATGGACTCGCCCGCGCCCCCGGTGTGGTAACGCTTCATTTTCATCGAGAAACGATAGGTGCTGTCGTTCAGGCGGGACTCCTCGATTTCCCAGTTCGGGGCCAAGGGATCATAGACGACGTAAGCCACCGCCCCCAGGGCCGCGGCCGCCACCAGGGTCGACATGGAAACGGCTGTACCGGCAGTCAGCTGGAT
>JAEUOE010000270.1 GCA_016790885.1 Dechloromonas sp.
CTCGGTATCGCCAACGACGACCTGCTCGATGTCAGCCTCTTTCGCCGCGGCTACGACGCGCGCAAGAAATCGGCCATCACGCTGATCTACACCGTCGATTGCACGCTGCGCGACGAGGCGGCCGTCTTCAAGCGCCTGCACGGCGACCGCAATATCAGCCCGACGCCGGACATGGCCTACAAGATGGTCGCCCAGGCGCCGGCCGGCCTCACCGAGCGCCCCATCGTCATCGGCATGGGCCCCTGCGGCTTCATGGCCGCCCTGCTCCTGGCCCAGATGGGCTTTCGTCCCATCGTGCTGGAGCGCGGCAAGATCGTCCGCGAGCGCACCAAAGACACCTGGGGCCTGTGGCGCAAGAACACGCTGAACCCCGAATCGAACGTGCAGTTCGGCGAGGGCGGCGCCGGCACCTTCTCGGACGGCAAGCTGTACAGCCAGATCAAGGACCCCAACTTCTACGGCCGCAAGGTGCTGGAAGAGTTCGTCAAGGCCGGCGCGCCGGAAGAGATCATCTACGTCAGCAAGCCGCACGTCGGCACCTTCCGCCTGGTCAAGATGGTCGAGAACATCCGCCACAACATCGTCGAACTGGGCGGTGAAATCCGCTTCGAGGCCAAGGTCGACCGGCTGCTGCGCGAAGACGGCCAGGTGGTGGGTGTCGAACTGGCCAATGGCGAGCGCCTGCTGAGCCGGCATGTCGTGCTGGCCGTCGGCCACAGCGCCCGCGACACCTTCCAGATGCTGCACGAGGCCGGCGTCTATATCGAAGCCAAGCCCTTCGCCATCGGTTTCCGCGTCGAGCACCCGCAAACCCTGGTCGACCACGCCCGCTTCGGCCCCAATGCCGGCAATGAAATCCTGGGCGCCGCCGACTACAAGCTGGTTCACCACTGCCAGAACGGCCGTGCCGCCTACAGCTTCTGCATGTGCCCTGGCGGCCAAGTGGTGGCTGCCACCTCGGAACCGGGGCGGGTCGTCACCAACGGCATGAGCCAGTATTCACGCGCCGAGCGCAACGCCAACTCGGCACTGGTCGTGAACATCGACCCCGAGGATTTCCCGGGCGATTTCAAAAAGAATCCGCTGATCGGCATGGATTTCCAGCGCCACTGGGAATCGGCGGCTTTCGTCGCCGGCGGCAGCGACTACAGCGCCCCGGCGCAAAAGATCGGCGACTTCCTCGCCGGCCGGCCGTCCACGGCGCAAGGGACGGTCGAACCGTCCTACCAGCCAGGCGTGAACTGGACCGACCTGACAAGCTGTGTGCCGTCCTACGTCAGCGAGGCGCTGCGCGAGGCGATTCCCGCCTTCGACCGCCAGATCAAGGGCTTCGCCATGGCCGACGCGGTACTCACTGGCGTCGAGACGCGTACGTCGTCGCCGATCCGCATCAAGCGCGGCGCCGACTTCCAGAGCATCAACACGCGCGGGCTCTACCCGGCCGGCGAAGGCGCCGGTTACGCCGGCGGCATCCTGTCGGCCGGCGTCGATGGCATCAAGGTTGCCGAGGCAGTGGCCTTATCCCTGCTCGAAGCCAGCGGCCGCGGCTGACTAGCGCCCGCTGGCCGCCAGTTCGCACTGATGGCGCGCCAGGCGTTCGAGATCGGGAATGCGCAGACGGCGTCCCTCGACCCGAATCAATTCCAGCGCGCTCAGCTCATGCAGGATGCGCGAGAAATGCTCCTGAGTCAGGTTCAGCCGTGAGGCGATGACCGACTTGGCGACGGACAGATCGACGCAGGCATCCGTGCCGCCCTGCCCTTCCTGGGCCACCTGATTGAGCAGGTAGCCGATGATGCGTTGCTTTCCGGTGAGCAGGGAATAGCCTTCGACATCGAGCATCAGTTGATGCGTCCGCTGCGCCAGGCTGCTCAGCATTTTGCGCAGGGTGCCGTGGTCGCGCTCCATCTCGCCGAAAACGGCCGCCTTGGAGACATGCAGCAACAGGCTGTTGCTCAAAGCCTGGGCGGAAACGACATAGGGCTTGTCGAGGAACATCATGGCTTCGCCGAAGCTCTGCCCCTGCTCCACCACCTCGACGATCTTTTCGACGCCCTGGGCCGAGGTGAAGGCCAGCTTGACCTGGCCGAAAACGACAATATGGAAGCCGGTGCACACATCACCGCGATGAAAGATGGTGTCACCCTTGTCGCAGCGCACCTCGCGCGTTCCCTTGGCGATCAGTGCTATTTCTTCTTCGCCGAGCTCATTGAAGAGAACGGCATTCTTCAGATGGGTTTCTATATTTATCGGCTGATGATCTCGCACGTCTTACTCTCACGATATCCGGGGAGCAGCAAGCATACCCTCCCGGTTGGCCAATACGAAATCCCTCAGCAGACTTCTTGCCAGCTCTTCCGGCTGACGGTTGGCCAGTTGTCGGCTGGCCCCGCCCGTTGCGGTCGATACGACGAGGATCATGCCGGCCACCCAGTAGTGGCCGGTGAACATTTCGCCATCGATTTCGCAGCTGACGGGGTGCCTTTCGTATCGTCGGTACTGGGTACCGCTCGCATTGCCGCGCGTGCTGCCCATGTGGCAGTCAGGTCCTGACGCGACTGAGGCTGATCTTCTGAAGCAGCGCGTACAGCTCGTCCTTGATCGCCAGCTTCTTCTTTTTCAGCAATTCGACTTCGTCCGGCGTACCCGGCTCCAGGCGGGCCTCCATGTTCTTGATCTTCTGGTCGAGCGCATTGTGCTTCTCGAACAGGCCCTGGAAGTAACGATCGCTCGTCTTCAACTCGGAAATCAGGTCACGAAACTCATGAAACATGGTGAACTCCTTCGCTAGCGAAGCGGTTTAAATGACACCCTGGGCAAGCATGGCATCGGCCACCTTGACGAAGCCGGCGATATTGGCGCCATTGACGTAGCTGACCTTGCCGTCTGCCCCGCGGCCGTAGTGCAGGCAGGCTTCATGGATATTGCACATGATCTCGTGCAGGCGGGAATCGACTTCGTCGCGCTGCCACGACAGGCGCATGGCGTTCTGGCTCATTTCCAGCCCGGAGGTGGCCACCCCGCCGGCGTTGCTGGCCTTGCCCGGCGCGTAGAGCACGCCATTGCTCTCGAAGACCTTCACGGCATCGGCAGTCGATGGCATGTTGGCGCCTTCGGCAACACAGATGACGCCATTCTTGACCAGGGTCTTGGCATCCTCGCCATCCAACTCGTTCTGCGTTGCGCACGGCAGGGCGATGTCGACCGGCACATGCCACGGACGCAGGCCCGGATGGAAGGCAGCACCGACACGCTTGGCGTAATCGCTGACGCGGCCGTAGAGGTGGTTCTTCACCTCCATCAGTTCAGCCAGCTTTTCCGGCGTGAAGCCGCTTTCGTCAACCACCGTGCCGGACGAATCCGACACCGTGATGACCTTGGCGCCCAGGGCCATGGCCTTCTCGACCGAATACTGGGCGACGTTGCCGGCGCCGGAGACACTGACACGCAGACCGTCGAAGCTGCGGCCCTGCTGCTTGAGCATTTCCTCGGCGAAATAGACGGTGCCGTAGCCGGTGGCTTCCGGACGGATCAGGGAACCGCCGAAGCTCAGGCCCTTGCCGGTAAACACGCAGTCGGCGCGGTTGGCCAGTTTTTTGTACATGCCGGCCATGAAGCCGACCTCACGGCCGCCAACGCCGATATCGCCAGCCGGCACGTCGGTATCGGAGCCGATATGGCGGAACAGTTCGCTGACGAAGGCCTGGCAGAAGCGCATCACCTCGCCCGGGCTGCGGCCCTTGGGGTCGAAGTCGGAGCCGCCCTTGCCACCGCCCATGGGCAGGGTGGTCAGCGCATTCTTGAAGGTCTGCTCGAAAGCCAGGAACTTGAGAATGGACAGGTTGACCGAGGGGTGGAAGCGGATGCCGCCCTTGTAGGGTCCGATGGCCGAGGAGTGCTGGATGCGGTAGCCGCGATTGACCTGCACCTCACCGTGGTCGTCCACCCACGAAACGCGGAACATGACGACGCGCTCCGGCTCGACCAGACGGTCGAGCAGGCCGTGTTCGGCATATTTCGGATGCTGGGCGATGTACGGCCACAGGCTTTCGATGACTTCGGTAACGGCCTGCAGGAACTCCGGCTGCCCCGGGTTGCGTACGGCTACTTGCTGAATGAAATCCTCAAAACTCTGGTAACGCATCATCTCTCCCTGGCTCGTTGTCTATGGTAAATGGCTCAAAATTGCGGGTAACCCAGTGCTTCACACCCAACCGTTTGCCGCTTGCATTGATAGCCAAACCGCAACAATACTTGCCCCAAAACAGGGCACAAACCGACAGGGGCGCGACGATGGGCGCAGAAGTGTTTGCCAACGGCCATGGCAGATAGGTTGATATTGTGCATTCCCAGTGATTTTTAGAGGTTTTCTTGAGAAAGCAACTCGGCCGTATTGGGGAGCAGCGATAATAAAGTCGGAATCAGGGCTTGATAAGTCACAGAATTTGAACAAAACTGTTTCCATTTTGACAACAGTAAGATCACGTCATGCACGACATCAACGACATGCTGTTCTTCGCTCACGTGGTCAAGGTACGCAGTTTTTCCGAAGCAGCACGTCGCCTCGATGTCTCCAAGTCGCGGGTGAGCAAGGCCATTGCCCGTCTGGAGGGCGACCTGGGTGTGCGCCTGTTGCACCGCAGCACGCGCAGCCTGAGCCTGACCGATGTCGGCGAGGCATTTTTCGAGCATTGCGACCGCATACTGGAAGAGCTCAGCCTGGCCGACACGACCATTTCGCGCCTGCACCAGGAACCGCGCGGCAAACTGAAAATAAGTGCCCCGGTGGCTTTCAGCACCATGCACGTCGCCTCGGCGCTGCCCGATTTCATGGCCCGCTATCCCGACCTGACCGTCGACCTGACCATCAGCGACCGCCTGGTCGACCTGGCTGACGAAGGTTACGACATCGCGCTGCGCATCACCCGCGAACCGGGCCAGAACCTCGTCGCCCGGCAACTGGCACCGATTCGCCGCAAGATCTGCGCGAGCCCCGCTTACCTCGCCCGCCGCGGCATTCCGCTGGCCCCCGAGGACCTGGTCCTGCACAACTGCCTCGACTACACCTTCATGAACACCCAGGGCGTCTGGCACCTGAATGGCTACAACGGCGATGTCTCGATCCCGGTTTCCGGCACCCTGCGCATCAACGATGACGAGGCCCTCTCCCAGGCCGTGCTCGGCGGTCTCGGCCTGGCCCTGCTGCCCACCTTCATCGTCGGCAAGGATTTGCAGGAAGGTCGCCTGGTCGAGGTGCTGCCCGGCTATGTACCGACTGAACGTTTCATCTATGCGGTGCACCTGCCCAATCGGCACCTGCCGCTGAAGGTTCGTGCCTTCATCGAATTCCTGCTCGACCGCTTCGGGCCGACGCCCTACTGGGATCGCTAGCGCTGTCTGCGCAGCCAGCCGTCGGAGACAGTATTGCAACAAGCCCCCGGGCTCGACCAGCGGCCCGGGCAGGCCTCCCGCAATGCAAGCACTCCTTTGTTTTCAGGGTACTGGCACACAGGCAGCAAGAACGCCGCATGCTGAAAAACTAGTTATTTCACATGCTGCATTGCAACAATTCGCAAAATTCTTGTTACAATTTGCGGCGGTAATTATTAATTTCTCACTCAAGGAGCGCCCGATGTCCATCAATCCCGAACAGTTCGCCGCCGCCAACAAGGCCGCCGTTGATTCCCTGCTGGCTGTTGCCAACACCGCCCTGGCTTCCGCCGAGCGTATCGCGACCCTGAATCTGGAAACGGCCCGCTCCGTTCTGGAAGACTCCGCCGCCAGCGCCAAGGCGATGATGGCTGCCAAGGATGTCAAGGAAGCCGTCGCCATCCAGGCCTCCCTGGCTCAGCCGGGTGTCGAGAAGGCTGTCGCCTACGGCAAGTCGGTCTACGAAATCTCTGCCCAGATGCAGGAACAGATGAGCAAGATGATCGAAGCCCAGTTTGGCGACTTCCAGAAGAATGTTTCCGGCATGCTGGAAAAGGCAGCCAAGTCGGCACCGGCCGGTTCCGATGTTGCTGTCGCTGCCGTGCAGAGCGCCATCGCTGCCGCCAACTCTGCCTTCGACAACATGCGCAAGGCTGCCCAGCAAGCCAACGAACTGGCCCAGAGCAACATTGCCGCAGCCACCAGCGCCACCGTCAAGGCTGCCAAGAAGGCCACCGGCAAGTAATCCGGCCGGCTTCTCGGCCCACCGCAAGCCCGCGCCCGACGCGGGCTTTTTTGCGCCCGATTTTTCGGGCAACTGGCTGGCAGCCTTGCGCCGCTCAGCGCCCGGCCAAGTGCAGCATGGCGAGGTAGAGCGACTCGACGCGCTCCCGCGCCCACGGGGTACGGCGCAGGAATTTGAGGCTGGAGGCGATGCTCGGCTCGTGATTGAAGCAGCGGATGTCGATCTCCCGCCCCAACGCCTCCCAGCCGTAATGCGCGACGAGTTGCTGGAGAATCATCTCCAGCGTCACGCCATGCAGCGGGTTGTTCGCTTGCTGCCCAGCCATGTCACTTCACCATGGCGGCCCGCACCTTGGCATACTCGCCGAGCAGGCGCTGGTGCAGCTCGCAGCCGGCCAGGTCGAGACCCGGCGAAGGCAAGCCGAAGAAGCGCACGACACCGTCGATCAGGTCGCTGGCCAGATCCAGCGTCTGTTCGCCGAACAGGCTGAGCAGCGCCTCTTCGTAGATGTTCGGGTCTTCCATGTCGAGCAGCGTCGCAATGCAGGCATAGACGCGGCGGCGCCCGGCATCGAGTTGTTCGAACTGGCGCACCCACTCGCAACCCTCGCGAATCGCCCCGGTATCGCCAACCGCCAGTGCCAACATGGCCTTCAGTTCGCCGACACGCAGGTCGGCCCACGGCGAGCCGGCATCCGGCGCCAGGCCGATCAGGGCTGCCACCGGCTTCTCGTCGGCGATATTCAGTTCGTTGAGGATGTCGAGCAACTGCCCGCACTGGTCGTCATCGAGCTCGGCCAGATTGAGCACCGCCGGGCGTACGACGGCGCCGTTGCTGTTGTTTTCCCATTCCAGGTCGTCGACCGGATAGATCTCGGACATGCCCGGCACCAGAATGCGACAGGCGTAAACGCCGAGATGATCGAAATCGGCGATATAGATGTCGTGGCCGTCGGCATGAATGCGCTGGGCCAGCCAGGTGTAGTCGTCGGCCGTGCTGCCGCTTTCCAGATCGTTGAAGTTCCAGTCGACAAAATCGAAATCAGGCGTATCGCCGAAGAAATCCCAATGTACGATGCCGCTCGAATCGACGAAGTGGATCTCGATATTCGGCGCGCTGGCCACCTCGTCGAGATCGAAGCCCGGCGGCGGGAAGCCATCCAGCGCCTCCAGGGCACGGCCCTGCAGCAGTTCGGTCAAGGCCCGTTCGAGCGCGATTTCGAAACGCGGGTGGGCGCCGAAGCTGGCGAAGACGCCCTGATCGCGGGGATTGAGCATGGTCACGCAGATGACGGGATACTGGCCGCCGAGCGAGGCATCCTTGACCAGGATGCCGAAGCCGGCCTCGCGCAGGCCCTGGATACCGGCGGCGATGGTCGGGTAGCGGGCGATGACCGCTTCCGGAACATCCGGCAGGCACAGGCCTTCGGCGATCACCTTGAACTTGACGTGGCGTTCCAGGATTTCCGACAGGGCCTGGGCGCGTGCCTCGTTCTGCGTGTTGCCGGCCGACATGCCATTGCTGACGTACAGGTTGCTGATGATATTGACCGGGAAAAAGACCTCGGCCCCGTCGCGCTGGCGCACATACGGAATGGCGCAGATGCCGCGCCCGTAGTGGCCGGTGTTCATGTCGATCAGCGACTCGGCCGGGATGCTGCCTTCCGGGTTGTAGAAAGCCTGCAGTTCCGGCGTCAGCAAGTCGGCCGGCCAGGCTTCACCATCCACCGGGAACCAGCGCTCGCGCGGGTAATGGGCGAAATCGGCATTGGCCACGCTATCGCCCAGGTAGTAGTGATTCCAGAAGTAGTTGCACGACAGACGCTCGAAATACTCACCCAGCGCACTGGCCCGCGCCGCCAGTTGGGTCGCTCCCTTGCCGTTGGTGAACATCAGGTGACAGGCCCGGTTGCGGACATGGACCGACCACACGTTATCGACCGGATTGAGCCAGGAACATTCCTCGATATCGAAACCCAGCGCGGCCAGCCTGGCCTGCATCGAGTCGATGGCGTGTTCCAGCGAGGCGTCCTTGCCGGGGATGAAGTGTTCGTTTTGCATGGGGGCTTTCAAGAAAGGGGATCAGCGCTGGCGCGATTTCGGCAGCGGCTTGCGCTGACGCTGGCCGGGGCGCGCCTTGGCGGCCTCCGGCTTCGGCTTGGGCACCAGCAGGTTCTTGCCGGCAGTCGCCGCAGCGGCGCGATGGGCCAGCATGGCGGCACGCAATGCGTCGGCTGATCGTACGACCGCCGGGGCGTCGTCACTCGTCACATAGGCGGCCAGCCCGCTGCGCAGGGCGATCAGGCGATCGGGCATTTCCGCCTTGCGCGGCAGCGCTTGAATCAGGCTCTCGGCCGCCGGGGTCAGGGCCACGCCATCGTCACGCTCGACCAGCAGGCCGGACTGGCCCAGGCGCGCGAAGGCTTCGCTCAGCTTCGTCTCATTCGGAATGTTGCCTTGGATCAGGTCGATGGCGGCCATGATTTCAAGGAGTTCGGCCGGGCGGCGCTTGGCGGCCAGTGCGGTGGCAAGCAGGACGAGGGGATCGTGATCGTGAATCGGATACATGGCTGACCTTGGAGAAAAAAGGCAAAGAATCAGCCGGAAATCGACTGTTTTTCGCAAGGTTCGCAGTTTAAAGCCAGCCGCCCGGAATCGCCGGATTCATTTCGCGATTTTGGGGAAACAAATCCCTTGAACCGCCAAGGCTGCTCTGCCAACCGACCGTCACTCGCCTTCGCCGGCCACAAAAGAACAAGGCCCGGCAAACCGGGCCTTGCCGACAATACGCCACAAGCTTCAGGCCACCTCGGCCATCGGCACCAGGAAGTCCTTGCTGATGCCGTCGCCGAGCAGGTAGATGCGATCCATGAAGTCCTCCAGCCACTCGTGCAGGCCATGTTCGAGAATACCCGAGATCCTCCCGTAATGCAGCTGCGCATGCAGCAGGCCGACCTGCCGCGCCGTCTCGCCCGACTGCCGGTTGGCGATCAGGTCGAGCGTCTTGACCACGCCGTTCAGGCAGAAATGCAGCGAGCGCGGCATGTCCTTGTTCAGGATCAGCAACTCAGCCACGCGATCGGGGGTGATCACATCGCGATAGACCTTGCGATAGACCTCGAAGGCCGATACCGAGCGCAACAAGGCCGCCCATTGGTAGAAGTCGGTCGCTCCCTCGTCGCCCTGCGGCCGCAGCACGTGGTACTTGAAGTCCAGGATGCGCGCCGTGTTGTCGGCCCGCTCAAGCAGCGTGCCGAGGCGGATAAAGTGGTAGGCCTCGTCCTGCAGCAGCGTGCCCAGCGTGGTGCCCCGGGTCAGCGAGGAGCGCTTCTTGACCCACTCGAAATACTCGCTGATGCCGGCGCTGAGCAACTGCTCGAAACTGCGCCCGCGCGCCTCCAGCCAGGTGTAGTTCAGTGTTTCCCACATTTCGGTGGTCAGCGTGCCGCGCACGGCGTGGGCATTCTCCCGCGCCATGCGCAGGCAGCTATGGATGGACGAGAAATTATCGGCATCGCTGACCATGAACTTCAGCACGTTCTCGCCATTGACCACCGAGTACTTGGCGGCATAAGCCTCTTCGAGGCTGTTCAGGGCGATGATGGCACTCCAGCTCTGGTTGGCGGCTTCCTCGGATTGCGGCACCAGCGACATCTGGTAGGTCACGTCGAGCAGGCGGGCGAGATTCTCGGCGCGCTCCATGTAGCGCGACATCCAGAACAAATGATCGGCAGTACGACTCAGCATGATTAATCCTCCAGAACCCAGGTGTCCTTGGTACCGCCGCCCTGCGACGAATTGACGACCAGCGAGCCCTTGGTCAGCGCGACGCGGGTCAGACCACCAGGCACCATGTCCACACACTCGCCCGACGACAGCACGAAAGGCCGCAAATCGAGATGGCGCGGCGCGATGCCTTCCTCGACGAAGGTCGGGCAGTTGGACAGGGCCAGCGTCGGCTGCGCGATGTAGCCGTCCGGCTTGGCAATCAGCAACTGGCGGAAATGCTCGATCTGCTCCCTGCTCGACGCCGGCCCGACCAGCATGCCGTAGCCGCCGGCGCCATGCACTTCCTTGACCACCAGTTCGGGCAGGTGATCGAGCACGTACCTCAGGTCATCCGGCTTGCGGCACATATAGGTCGGCACGTTGTTCAGCTTCGGCTCCTCGCCGAGGTAGAAGCGGATCATGTCCGGCACGTAGGGATAGATCGACTTGTCGTCGGCGACGCCAGTGCCGACCGCATTGGCCAGCGTCACGTTGCCGGCCCGATAGGCCTGCATCAACCCCGGTACGCCGAGCGCCGAATCGGCCCGGAAGACCAGTGGGTCGAGGAAGTCGTCATCGATGCGGCGGTAGATCACATCGACCCGTTGCGGCCCCTGCGTCGTGCGCATGTAGACCACCTCGTCCTTGACGAACAGATCGCGCCCCTCGACCAGTTCGACGCCCATCTGCTGGGCCAGGAAGGTATGTTCGAAATAGGCGCTGTTGTAGGCCCCCGGTGTCAGCACCACCACCGTCGGATTGGACACCCCCTTGGGCGACACCGCCCGCAGTTTTTCCAGCAGCAGGTCCGGGTAATGCTGCACCGGCGCCACCTTGTGTCTGGCGAACAGCTCCGGGAAGAGGCGCATCATCATCTTGCGGTCTTCCAGCATGTACGACACGCCGGACGGCACGCGCAGGTTGTCCTCCAGCACGTAGAACTCGCCTTCGCCGGCCCGCACGATGTCGACCCCGGTGATGTGCGCGTAGATGCGGCCCGGCACATCGACACCCTGCATGATCGGCCGGTACTGCGCGTTGTTCAGCACCTGCTCGGCCGGGATGATGCCCGCCTTGAGTATTTCCTGATCGTGGTAGACATCCCACAGGAACATGTTGAGTGCCTTGACCCGCTGGCGCAGTCCGGCCTGCAAGGCTTTCCATTCGGCGGAAGGAATCACGCGCGGAATGATGTCGAACGGGATCAGGCGCTCCTTGCCCGCCTCCTCCCCATACACGGCAAAGGTGATCCCCACCCGGTGAAAGGCCAGGTCGGCCTCGGCTCGCTTGCGCTCGATACGCTCCATCGGCGTTGCCTTGAGCCAGTCTGCATAGCCCTGGTAATGGGGTCGGACGCCGCCTGCGGCGTCATACATCTCGTTATAGAAGTTCATGTCGGGACTCGTCGCTGAGGATGCTCTCAAACTAAATTCAGCAGGTTCCATGCCACCCGCAATTCAGCTTTTAATCATGCGCCGAATACCACTTTGGAACTATTGACGCACCGCAAAGGTGCGAGTGATTTTCAGATTGGTGCAAAAGAAAACCCGCCGGATCGCTCCGGCGGGTTTTGGGTTGAAAGCGCAGCGAAAAGCTTAGACGCGTTCGAAAATCACGGCGATACCCTGGCCGCCACCGATACACATGGTGACGAGACAGTACTTGCCGCCGATACGGTTCATTTCGTAGATCGCCTTGGTGGCGATGAAGGCGCCGGAGCAGCCGACCGGGTGGCCGAGGGCGATAGCGCCGCCGTTCGGGTTGGTCTTGGCCGGATCCAGGCCGAGCACCTTGGAAACCGACAGCGCCTGCGCGGCGAAGGCTTCGTTCGACTCGATGACATCCATCTGGTCCAGGGTCAGGCCGGCCTTCTTCAGGGCCAGCTTGGTCGCCGGGATCGGGCCTTCGCCCATGATGTCATTCGGCACGCCGGCAACGGCGTAGGACACCATGCGGGCGATCGGCTTCTGGCCAGCGGCGGCTGCCTTGGCGGCATCGGCCAGCACGAAGAAGGCAGCGGCGTCGTTGATGCCGGAAGCGTTACCGGCAGTGACGGTACCGTCCTTCTTGAAGGCCGGCTTCATCTTGGCCAGCGACTCCATGGTCGTGCCACGCTTCAGGTGCTCGTCGGTGTCGAACACAACCTCGCCCTTGCGGGTCTGCTTGACGATCGGCATGATCTGCGACTTGAAGTAGCCGGCATCGA
Organism: Dechloromonas sp.; assembly: GCA_016790885.1. GTDB lineage: Bacteria > Pseudomonadota > Gammaproteobacteria > Burkholderiales > Rhodocyclaceae > Azonexus. The sequence goes on from JAEUOE010000270.1 coordinate 12,149, forward strand.
TGGCGGCGGCAGCGCGACGCTGCGATTCGACGGCGAAGGCATCCTGGTCTTCACGGGAGAAACCGTGCTTGGTAGCCAGGTTCTCGGCGGTGATACCCATGTGGCCGACGCCGAACGGGTCGGTCAGCACGGCAACCATGGCGTCGATGGCCTTGGTGTCGCCCATGCGGGCACCGGAACGCAGCGCCGGCAGCAGGTAGGCCACCTTGGACATCACTTCGACGCCACCACCGATACCGTAGTCGGCATCGCCCAGCATGATGTTCTGGGCGGTGGTGACGATGGCCTGCAGGCCGGAAGCGCACAGGCGGGAAACCTGCATGGCGACGGAATCCATCGACAGGCCAGCCTGGATGGAGGCAACGCGGGAGACGTAGGCATAACGGGAGTCAACCGGCATCGTCGTACCGACGGTGACATAGTTGATCTGTTGCGGATCGACGTTGGAACGCGCGATGGCTTCCTTCATCACCATCCCGCCCAGGTCGCACGGGTCCATGTCGGCCAGCGAACCACCGAAAGCACCAACCGGGGAACGAACTGCGCTCAGAACGACAACATCTTTAGTCATGTACCTACCTCCTCAGTGAAATTGATTCAGCCCACCAGACTAGCGAGCCCCAACAAAAAGAGCAACAACAGCCAAACCACCGTGGCACGCCAGACGAGGCCCACGGCACTTTGCATGAAATCGACATCGGCCGGATCGCCCAGCCCCAGTTCGGCCCGGTCGGAAATCTCGACACCTTCGACGACCGGCCTGCCCAACTGTACTCCCAAAGCACCCGCACCGGCAGCCAGCACGATACCCAGGTCACGGTCCGGCCATTGCGCCGCCTGGGTGCGCCAGCAATAGGCGGCATCCTCGAAATCACCGACCACGGCGAAGGCCGATGCAGTGACGCGAACGGGCAGCCAGTCGATGATACTGAAGCTTTGTATCGCAAATGTTGCAAAGCCCTTGTCCGCTTCGACCGGGGCCCGGCCCCAGCGCTCACGAACGATCAGGGACAGGCGATAGAGCAGCGCACCGCACGGCCCTGGCAGCAGAACGAACCAGAGCAGAACCGCGAACACATGGCGGTGCGAGGCAGCCAAGGCCCCTTCGATGGATAAGCGGGCGATGTCCGTCGCATCCAGTTTGTACGCCGAGTGGCCAAGCCATTCCTCAAGGAGCAGGCGCGCCCGCTCGAGATCCCCCAGGCGCAGGGCAAGCTGGATTTCCGTGTAGTGATGGCTGAACTGGCGGAAGCCCATGGTCAGGTAGAGCACGCCGATGTTGAGGAGCAGCCCGAGAAGCGGGTTGAGCGCATAGAGCGCTGCATAAACGCCCCCGACCAGCACCACCGGCAGCAACACGGCCAGGCACCAGGCCAGTACGCCATGCCGGAAGGCGCCGGCATTGAAGCGGGATTCGATGAAATCCGCCCAGGCCCCCAACGGCTCGGCAATGATGCGACGGTAATCGAGGGGTTGCAGTTGCTCGATGAGGAAAACTGCAATCAGCGAGAGAAGACTCATGAGGGGCGGAGATTTGCCGTATTCGGCTTATTTTCGTATTTCAAAATGGCACGATACCACAAGCTCAGGACGCATGGAGCAGCCCCAGGCGCTCGGACAATGAACGGATCATGCCGGCCGTCGCCCCCCAGATGAAGTGTTCGCCATAAGGCATGGCGAAGTAGCTGCGCAAGGCTCCGCGGTAATGCAACGAATGTTGCTGGTGATTGGCCGGATCGAGCAGGAAGGCCAGGGGCACCTCGAATATTTCTGCAACCTCAAACGGATCGGGCTGCAGATCGAAGGGGGGGCGCACCAAGGCAACGACCGGCGTCACGCGAAAGCCGGTCCCGGTCCGGTACTCGGGCAGGAAGCCGACGATCTCCACCCGCTCCCGCGCCAGGCCGATTTCTTCCTCGGTCTCGCGCAAGGCCGTATCCATCGGTGAGCGATCATGCGCCTCGACACGCCCACCCGGAAAACTGATCTGGCCGGCATGATCGCGCAAATGGGCGGTGCGCTGCGTCAGCAACACGGTATGCCCGCCCTCGTGCAGCACGATCGGAAAGAGCACGGCAGCCGGCGTCAGCGGCTCGTCGCCAGCGCCATCTTCCTGAATAAAATGCCCGGCCCGCGGCTCGGCCAGCAAACTGGCCCGCAGGCGGCCCAGATCGACGACCGTCATGCTGCCGGCGCGTCTTCCTCGATCTCGGCATTGACCGAAGCCAGTGCATCCTGCAGCGTTTCTTCCGATAGGTCGTTGATCGACGTGGCAACCAGGTCGGCCGATTCGACCGCCCCGACCGGCAGGCGCTTGCTGTCCAGGCTGGCGATCAGCACGGCGGCCGAACCGGCCACCCGCAAGAGGGCCTGGCGCTCGCCCATCATCAATTCGATTTCCCGGCGCAACAGCGCGATTTCCTGATCTCTTTGCGGCATGCTCTCTCTCCTAGAATCGTTTTTTCAGTGTCATGGTGCTGCCGTCGCGCTGCATTTCCATCCGGTTCAGGAAGCTCATGCCGAGCAACGCGATCGGCATGTCGGTCTGGTGGATCAGCGCATCGACGTTATGCAGCGTGATATCGCCGATGCGGACGGTGTCGAGCTGGACCTTGCTCACCACGGCCTGACCGTTTGCGGTATTGGTCAGCGCCTTTTGCCCACGATTGAAATCCACGCCAACCCGCCGGGCATCGGTCGCGCCCAGCGAGATCATGGTCGCCCCGGTATCGACGATGAAGCGCACGGAAGTCCCGTTGATCGTCCCCGTGGTGTAAAAATGCCCCTGGCCATCGGCCGTCATGATGATCTTGCCTGAGCCATCGCCGCCCGAACTGCCGATGGCGTGCTGACCAACCCGCAGCGGACGCTTCTTGCCGCCGATCTCGATCACCGCCTGATCGCCCTGTACCGACAAGACCTTGACGCCGCCAAGGGTCTGCCCCACCGGCACGGCCTGCGGCTCGCCGCCATTGATCATCAGCATCGCCTTGCTGCCCATGATGCCGGCCAGGCCGACCTCCTGCGCCATCGACATGGGTGAGATCAAAGCAATCGTCATGGCGATCAGCTTAGAATGACATCCCGCTTTTCTGGAAATGTCCGCTGCCATGAAACCCGTTGCCATCTTCCGTCACTCCCCAATCGAAGGTCCGGGCTATTTTGCCATATTCCTTGAACAGCACGGGATTCCATGGCAACTGATTGCCATCGATGCGGGCGAGGCGGTACCCGCCAGTCCGGAGGCTTTCTCCGGCCTCTGCTTCATGGGCGGGCCGATGAGCGTCAACGATGATCTGCCCTGGATCGAACAGGCCTGCGACCTGATCCGGATGGCGGCAGCCCGGAACATTCCGGTCATTGGCCACTGCCTGGGCGGCCAGCTGATGAGCAAGGCGATGGGTGGCGAGATCACCCGCAACCCGGTCAAGGAAATCGGCTGGGGCGAGGTTTTTGGCGAAGCGGATGCGACCGCCCGGCACTGGTTAGGCGATTTCGCCGGTGGTAGCGGCACCGTCTTTCACTGGCATGGCGAAACCTTCAGCATCCCGCCTGGCGCCAGCCGCCTGTGTTCCAACGCCTATTGCGCCAACCAGATGTTTGCGCGCGGCCCGCACCTCGGCATGCAATGCCATGTCGAAATGACACCGGAAATGATCACCAGCTGGAGCGCTCACTGGGCCGATGAAACCACCGGGCTAGCCAAGCAACCCAGCATTCAGACGCCGGAACAAATGATCGGCGAAGCGGCCAGCCGCGTGGCTGCGATGCGCAAGCTATCGGATCAGCTCTACGCAGTCTGGATCACGGGTCTCGCCCGCTGAACCAACACCAAGGGCAGCCGTAGCTACCCCTGTCGTTCTGCCGGTGCCGAAAAATCGGCTGCCAATCAGTCGCGGAAGTTACCGGCCTTGATCGGGAAGTCGGTGACTTCCTTGCGGATCAGCGCAATGCAATCCTGCAGGTCGTCACGCTTGGCGCCCTGGACGCGCACCGCATCGCCCTGGATCGAAGCCTGCACCTTGAGCTTGGCATCCTTGATGATCTTGACGAGCTTCTTGGCCAGTTCGGTCTCGATGCCCATCTTGATCTTCAGTTCCTGCTTGACCTTGTTGCCGGAGACTTTCTGCACCGTCTGGTGATCGAGGCGCTTGGTGCTCTCGACCTCCTTCTTTTCCATGGCCGGAAAGAGGATGTCCTTGATCTGGTCGAGCTGAAAATCGGAATCGCCGTGCAGGGTGATGACCTTGTCCTTCTCGTTGAACTCGACCTTGGCCGAGGTTCCCTTGAAGTCATAGCGGTTGTCGATCTGGCGGGCGGCGACGTCGATGGCGTTCTTCAACGCCACCATGTCGGCTTCGGATGTGAAGTCAAAACTGGGCATGGAATCTCCTGAAGTCAAAAGCCCGGCACGACGGCCGGGCTGGATGGGTCACCGGCGGCTTAGCCGAAGTGGCAAACGTAGTGATACGGCTCGTCGCAGGCAATCTCGAAGCTGGAGTTGCCCGGTACATTGAAGGACTGGCCATCGCCGTAGGTCGTCCACTCGCTCTCGCCCTTCAGCTTGACGCGGCAGGAGCCGCCAACACCTTCCATGATTTCCGGCGCACCGGTATTGAAGGTCAGGCTGGACGGCAGGATCACGCCGACCGTCTTCTTGGTGCCGTCGGCCAGCACCACCGTGTGGCTCACGCACTTGCCATCAAAATAGACATTGGCTTTCTTGACCACCGAAACATTGTCGTATTGCGACATTTAAATACCCCAGATTTTCTGAATGATTCCCTTGGCGATAAAACCGACCATGCCAAACGCCAGCACGAAGAACAGCACGAAGGTGCCCGTCTTGCCGGCCTTGGACTTCCAGGCGATCTCGCCGATGATGAACAGCATGAAGAGGATGAAGGCACCGACACCCCAGGTCGAGAAGAAATCCGCGATCTGTTCTTCGTTGAATCCGAATACGGTGCCTTCCATTGCTTAGCCCTTCTTCTTGGCAGCAGCCTTGGCAGGAGCGGCCTTCTTGGCTGCAGGCTTGGCCACTGCCTTCGCTGCTGCCTTGGCGGCCGGCTTTGCAGCCACTTCCTTTTTCACGGCAGCCTTGCTGGCAGCAGCCGGCTGGGCCGCCTTGCGTGCAGCCAGGTTGGCGGCGATACGCATGCGCAGCGCGTTCAGTTTGATGAAACCGCCCGCATCGCGCTGGTCGTAGGCACCGGCATCGTCCTCGAAGGTGGCGATGGTCGAATCGAACAGCGAATCGGTCTGCGAATCGCGACCGACGACGATCACGTTGCCCTTATACAGCTTCAGGCGAACCGTACCGTTGACCGTCTGCTGGGTATGATCGATCAACACCTGCAGCGCCTTGCGCTCCGGGCTCCACCAGTAGCCGTTGTACACCAGGCTGGCGTAGCGCGGCATCAGGTCGTCCTTGAGGTGGGCAACTTCGCGGTCCAGCGTAACGGACTCGATGGCGCGGTGGGCACGCAGCAGGATGGTGCCGCCCGGGGTTTCGTAACAACCGCGTGACTTCATGCCGACGTAGCGGTTCTCGACCAGATCGAGGCGACCGATACCATGCTTGCCGCCGATTTCGTTCAGCGTACCCAGCACTTCGTGGGCCTTCATCTTCTTGCCGTTGATGGCGACCACGTCGCCCTGGGCGAATTCCAGATCAAGGTACTCAGCCTTGTTCGGCGCCTTTTCCGGCGACACGGTCCACCGCCACATCGACTCCTCGGCCTCGGCCGCCGGATTTTCCAGGTGACGGCCTTCATAGGAGATATGCAGCAGGTTGGCATCCATCGAATACGGCGAGCCGCCCTTCTTGTGCTTCATGTCGATTTCGATGCCGTGCTTCTCGGCATAGGCCATCAGCTTTTCGCGCGACATCAGATCCCACTCGCGCCACGGCGCGATCACCTTGATGCCCGGCTTCAGCGCGTAGGCACCCAGCTCAAAGCGAACCTGGTCGTTGCCCTTGCCGGTTGCGCCATGGCAGATGGCATCGGCACCGGTTTCATTGACGATCTCGATCAGGCGCTTGGCGATCAGCGGACGGGCGATGGAGGTGCCGAGCAGGTACTCGCCTTCGTAGACGGTATTGGCGCGGAACATCGGGAAGACGAAATCGCGGACGAACTCCTCGCGCAAGTCGTCGATATAGATGTTCTTCGGCTTGATGCCAGCCTTCAGCGCCTTGGCGCGTGCCGGCTCCAGCTCCTCACCCTGGCCAAGGTCGGCCGTAAAGGTGACGACTTCGCACTTGTACACATCCTGCAACCACTTCAGGATGACCGAGGTATCCAGACCGCCCGAATAGGCCAGCACAACCTTCTTGATATCGCTCATTTGCGTTCCCTTGTTTCGATTAATCCAACCACTCAGCCTTGGATGCGGCCCAGCAGCAAATATTCCATCAACGCCTTCTGCACGTGCAAACGGTTCTCGGCTTCATCCCAGACCACCGATTGCGGTCCGTCGATCACCTCGGCCGTCACTTCCTCGCCGCGATGTGCCGGCAAGCAATGCATGAACACGGCCTGCGGATCGGCAACCCGCATCATGTCGCCATCGACGCACCAGTCGGCAAAAGCCTTGATCCGCTCTTCGTTCTCGGCCTCGAAGCCCATCGATGTCCACACGTCGGTGGTGACCAGATCGGCGCCCCGGCAGGCATCCATCGGGTCGGCAAACACCTTGAAGCGGGCCGGATCGATTTTGCCGACCAGTTCCGGCTGAATCTCGTAGCCCGGCGGGGTCGACACATGCACCTTGAAATCCAGCACTTCGGCCGCCTGCAGCCAGGTGTTGCACATATTGTTGGCATCACCCACCCAGGCCACGGTCTTGCCCTGGATGCAGCCGCGATGCTCGATATAGGTATAGATGTCAGCCAGGATCTGGCACGGGTGGTATTCGTTGGTCAGCCCGTTGATCACCGGCACGCGCGAGTTGGCGGCAAAGCGCTCGATGATTTCCTGCTCGAAGGTACGGATCATCACGATATCGCTCATCCGGGAGATGACCTGTGCTGCGTCCTCGACCGGCTCACCGCGCCCCAATTGGGAATCGCGGGTATTCAGGTAGATCGCCGAGCCGCCCAGTTGCTGCATGCCGGCCTCGAACGACAGCCGCGTCCGCGTGCTGGCCTTCTCGAAAATCATCACCAGTGTGCGGTCGGAAAGCGGCCAGTACTTCTGGTAAGACTTGAACTGGTTCTTGATCCACCCCGTGCGTGCAAAAACATAGTCAAACTCGTCGCGGGTGAAATCCTTGAACTGCAGAAAATGTTTGATCGCCATGATTAAGCCGCCAGAAATTCCTTGATCAACGGAGCACAACGTTCGACCAGCTCACGGGCATCGCGCTCGCTGAAGATGAGCGGAGGCAGGAAGCGGATCACGCACTCTGCCGTCACGTTGATCAGCAAGCCAGCCTCCAGCGCCTTGCCAACCAGGGCACCACAAGGCCGGTCGAGTTCGAGGCCGATCATCAGGCCATGACCGCGAATATCGACCACACCCTTGACGCCAGCCAATGCCTCGCCAAACAACTGGCGAATCAGGGCACCCATCTGTGCTGCGTTGGCCAGCAAGCCGTCCTGTTCCATTACATCGATGGTCGTCAGCGCCGCCTTTGCCGCCAGGGGGTTGCCACCAAAAGTCGAGCCATGGTTGCCCGGGCCGAACAAGCCGGCAGCCTTGCCGCCGGCCATGCAGGCACCGATCGGCACGCCGGAACCCAGGCCCTTGGCCAGGGTGGCGATATCCGGCTGGATACCCGCCTGCTGGTAACCAAACCACTTGCCAGTACGCCCCATACCGCACTGGACTTCGTCGCAGATCATCAACCAGTCGTGTGCATCGCAAAGCTCGCGGATTCCACGGTAATAGGCCGGATCGGCCAAATGGATGCCGCCCTCACCCTGGATAATTTCCAGCATCACGGCGACGATATTCTTGTTGTGCTCGGCAACCGCCTTGATCGCTTCGATATCGCCATAAGGAACACGCACAAAACCCGACACCAGCGGCTCGAAACCGGCCTGCGCCTTGCGATTTCCGGTTGCCGAAAGGGTTGCCATGGTGCGGCCATGAAAGGCCTTTTCCATCACGATGACGGTAGGCAATTCCACATTCTTCTTGTGCCCGTAGAAGCGAGCCAGCTTGATCGCCGCCTCGTTGGCCTCGGCACCCGAGTTGCCAAAAAACACCTCCGCCATGCCCGACAACGCACACAGCTTATCGGCCAACTGCTCCTGCTCGGCGATACGGTACAGGTTGGAGGTGTGCAACATCCGCCCGGCCTGAGCGGCAATGGCGGCAACCAATCGGGGGTGGGCATGGCCCAGTGTCGAGACGGCGATACCGGACAGGGCGTCCAGATATTCCTTGCCGTCGGTATCGGTAATCCTGCAACCCTCACCGTGACTGAACGTCACCGGCAAACGGGCATAGGTATTCATGACATGCGACATGAGGCGACCTCATAAAACGAAAACGGCGGCAATTGCCGCCGAGACGACCACTACAGGCCGCTTCAAACAAGCTGGCCACATAGCAGAAAGTTGAATTTTATGAGAAAAACACAACCTTGTATAGAACGGCCAACGCCCCAAACCCCGGGCATTCACGCCGTAATTATGGAAAGAGCAAGCGGTTCTGCTAGAATGCGCCCACGCAAGGTCGTATCGCCCGCAAACGCAGAGTAGAACAATGACAAACCTAGAATCGACCACATTCATCATTGTTGGCCTCACCAAGGAAGGACGAAAGTTTCGCCCCAGCGACTGGGCCGAACGCCTATGCGGCGT
>JAEUOE010000089.1 GCA_016790885.1 Dechloromonas sp.
CAGGCTTATTACGCCACAGCCTTCAGAACGGTAGTTCGGCCTGGCTCGCGGCCACCGGCACCGCCATTTGCGATAGTGGGAAAAGCGCGCTGGCACGGACACCGAGCAGGCGAATGCGCTGTTCGAGTGGTACCCGCTTCAGGCATTCGCCAGCCGCTTTACGGATTGTCAGAGCATCTGCCGTTGGCTGGCCGAGCGTGATGTCGCGCGTCACGGCATGAAAATCGGCATAGCGCAGCTTGATGCCGATGGTTCGTGCAGCGTAGCCCTTGCGGGCCAGGTCGTCGGCCAGACGCAGGCACAGGTCGGTAAATATCGTCGATAACTCGCTGCGGTCGAGCCGCGCATGCAGGTCGCGCTGGAAAGTGCTTTCCCGACTGATCGACTTCGGTTCCCGGCTGGTCTTTATGGGGCGCTCATCGATACCCTGCGCCACCTGATGCAGCCAGCTGCCCATCGTCCGGCCGAAGTGCCGGATGAGCAGTTCCTCGTCGGCCGCAGCCAGTTCGCCGACCGTGTGGATGCCCAGGCGGTCGAGCCGCTCGCCGGCCTTGGGGCCAATGCCGTTGATTTTCCGGGCAGGCAGCGGCCAGATACGGCTCGGCACGTCGGCCATGTCCAGCAGGGTAATGCCGTTCGGCTTGTCGAGATCGGAGCAGATCTTCGACAGCAGCTTGTTCGGGGTGATGCCGATCGAGCACGTCAGGCCGGTGGCCTCCAAAACGGCCTGCTTGATGCGCCGGGCCAGCGACAGACTGTCTTCGGCAAAGTCGGAAAGATCGATGTAGATCTCGTCGATGCCCCGGTCTTCGATCAGCGGGGCGATGCTGGCCACGGCGGCCTTGAAGCGCCGGGAGTAGTCGCGATAGGCCTCGAAATTGGCCGGCAGCAGGACGGCATCGGGGGCCAGTTGTGCCGATTTCATCAGGCCCATGCCGGAAAAGACGCCGAACGCGCGGGCTTCATAAGTCGAGGTGGTAATGACGCCACGCCCGACATAGTCGCGCAGGCGGGCAAAGCGCTTGCTGCCGTCGGGCTGGCTGACCGGCTGATGCACGCTGCGCCCGCCGACCACCACGGCCTGGCCGCGCAGCTCCGGGTAGTGCAGCAACTCGACCGAGGCAAAGAAGGCATCCATGTCGAGGTGGGCGATACGCCGGCCACGCGCTTGCCTCGGCGATACCGGCCCCACACAAGGGGCGGGCGGAGACGCCGGCCCAGCGAGGGGTGAATCGGATGAGGCCGGGGCCGTGCCCGGGTCATGGGTGGGATTGGAAATCATGACTGTGTATGCATACAGTAATTGATTCCGCCGAAGCCATCAACTGCAACGCCAGCATGGGGCACGATCCTCGGCCTGGCTGGCGGTGGATCGGCAGCCCGCCATCGGCTCAGGCGTTTCGCGCAGCCAGAAAATCGTCGATCAGCCGGGCAAGGAGGGTTTCCTCATCCTCTTCGCTCAGGCCAAGGAGTTCGGCCACCAGCTTGACCTTGCCGGGATTGACTTTGCCGCGGGGGGCGGCAGGGGCAAGTGGTGCCGGGGAGGGTTGCGAAGGCGTTTCCTCCCAGGGCGGCACGTCGTCTGCTGTTGCCTGTGGGGCGGCCGCTTCCGGCATGAACTGTGCAGGCACGGCCCGTTCCTCGTCTTTCCGGGGGCGGCCGGATTCCCCGGAGAGCACGTCGTCGACGACTTTCTTCGAGATCTTTTCGCCGTCCGGCAATTGGGCGATCTGTTCGATCAATGACTCGGCCTTGGCCTCGTTTTTCCTGGCCAGTTTTTCCAGTTGGACAGCGGCGCCGGTGCTTGAAATCTTGCCGGAATCGAGCAGGGCGCTGACTTTTTCCGAGAGCTTGGCGGCGGCGGTAGCCTGGGCGAGCCAGGTCGGCGCGCGGCCGAAATATTGGGCGGCTTCTTCCGCAGAGGCGAAGCGGGCGGCGATGGCCTGGACGGCATTCGCCATCTCGCGTGGTTCGAGTGCCGAGCGTACGCCGAGGCCGATGTTCTCGAAAACGCGGATTTCCACGGCCTCCTCGTCGCTGCAGGTGCGAACGATCACCGGCACGGCCGTTTCGCCGGCCTGCAGGGCGGCCAGGCGCCGCCGCTCCCCGACAATCACCTGGTAACGCTGCCCGCCAGCCGGGCGGACGATGATCGGCTGAATCAGGCCGAGTTGGCGAACCGCGTTGGTCAGGCCCTTGAGCCCTTCGTCGGAAATCGCCTTGCGGACATGCTGGGGATCGGGGTCGATCAATCCCAGGTCAACAATTTCCAGGCGGGGGGTATCGTCTTTGAAAGCCATGGTGCGGAGGAGTGCGGTCGGAGTGGGGCGCGAGATGTTCCTCGCTTTCGCTGATTTTTTCAACCGGAATCATCGCTCAGCCCTGCCGCCATGCCGGCAGGGCTGCATCCGGCCTTGAAGAAGGTGCGGCTCGCCGTTATCGCGAGCCTCGCCAGTCAGTCCTGGCGCGCGTTAGCGGCTGACCTTGAAATACGCCACCTGGTCGCGCAGCTCCCCGGCCATCTCCTGCAGCTGGGCTGCGCTTTCCGCGTTGGCGTGAATGGTTGCTGCTGTTTCCTCGGTCATCTGGGCAATTTGCTCGACATTCGAGGCGATGGCATTGGCGGCGATCGACTGTTCGCGGGTGGCGTCGGCGACTTCGATGGCGCGATTCATCGACTCGGCCGCATCCTGGGCGATGTTGTCGAGGATGCCGGATACCGCATTGACCTTTTGCAGACCATCGTTGATCTGCGGGCCGACATGCTCGATGCCCTCCACCGTTTCCCGCGTTTCCTGCTGGGTCTGGCTGATCAGCGTCGCGATCTCATGGGTCGCCTTGGTCGTCCGCTCGGCCAGCTTGCGCACTTCGTCGGCGACCACTGCGAAACCGCGGCCGGCCTCACCGGCGCGGGCCGCTTCGATGGCCGCGTTGAGGGCGAGCAGGTTGGTCTGGTCGGCGATATCACGAATGACGCTGGCAATGCCGCCGATCTCTTCGGAACGGGTCATCAGCCGGCCGACCTGTTGCGAGGTCCGGCCGATTTCGTCGGCCATGCTCTCGATCTGATTGACCGCCACATGAATGGCCGTAACGCTTTCTTCCGAGAGCTGGGCGGTGTGTTTCGAACTGGCCTCGGTATCCTTGGCCAGGTTGGAAACCTCGTTGATGCTCACCGTCACCTCTTCGAGCGAGGCGGCGGAAGAAGCGGTCGATTGTGCCTGGCGCTCGGTCGCGATACTGATCTCGCTGGTCGTGGTCGACAGGCTTTCCGAGGCGCTGCTGATCGTGTCGGCGGCGTGGCGCACCTGGCCGATGATCGCGCTGAGGCGGCCGACCATGTCGTGCATGGCGCTCATGACCTGGCCGACTTCATCCTGGCGGTCGTCCTGCAGGCGAACGGTCAGGTCGCCATCGGCAATCTGCCGGGAGGCCGTGACCAGTGCATTGAGCGGAACGATGACGATGCGATGCAGGAAGAAGATCAGGATGCCAAGCAACAGGATGGTCAGCACGATGGTTGCGATGATCATGATGTCGCGGGCGTGGTGGGCCAGGCTGAAGATTTCGTCGGTATAGCTGCCGGAAGCGATGATCCAGTTCCAACTCTTGTATTCGTCGAAAATCACGATTTTTTCGCGCGAGCGCGGGTTGTCGCTGCTCTTGTCCAGCCACGGGTAGACGATCACCCCCGTACGTTTCTCCAGAATCTCCTTGATGAAGAATTTGCCGTCGCTGTCGGTGGCATCGAGCATGTTCTTGCCCTCCAGCGACGGGTGGACCAGCAGGTTGCCGGCGGTGGCGCCGGGCTTGCTGTCGAGCACGTAGGTATAGCCGGTCTGGCCGAACTTGATCGACTTGATGGTCTTCTTGACCTCATCCATGGCGCCATCAATATTGATACCGACGAAGAGCAGGCCGACGACTTCATTCTTCGCATCGGTTACCGGCGTGTATTTGGTCATGTAGTGATGACCGAACAACGTCGCCTTGCCGATGAAGGGCTGGCCGGCGCGAACACTGGCGTAGGCCGGGTGGCCACTGCCGAGCGGAGTACCGACGGCCCGGTTGCCATCTTCCTTCTTCAGCGAGGTGGCGATACGCAGGAAATCGTCGCCCTGGCGAACGAAAATGGTCGCCACGTTGCCCTTGCCGAGCTGGTTGAAGTTATCGACCTGGCGAGTCGTGCCATTGAGCGGCACACCGTTCAGTTTGAGGATGGGCGTCTCGCCGCCTTCCAGGGAAAAGCTGCCGGCCATCTCGGCGGCGAAAACGTGCGACCAGCTCTCGGCCTGTTCGCGCAGGATGGAATCGGTCTGGGCAATCATGCTCATCAGCATGTCATTGCTGCTCTTGAGCTTGGCGGTTTCATCCCGTTCATTGACGCTGCCGATTTCAGTGGTCAGGAATACGGCGAAGCCGCCCAAAGAAATGGCAATTGCCAAGGAAACAATGACGGCAATGCGAAATCGGATGGAGTGGCGGTTCATGTTGCTTCCCCTTTGCAATCGAGTTGAACCCATCAAAGTGGCCGGACTCGCCTTGAACTACGAAGGCTGCCGATCTGTTTCCATACCTTGAACTGATTGCTTTCAGTTTAGATAGTTTTATCAGTATATGCCGATAATCTACTGTCGAAAATGGCCAAATTGTTGAAGAATTGTAAACGTGCCAAAGTGGACGGGCTGCCCGCTACCGGCCTGGATCCGCCCCCCGTTTCAGGGCTTGAGCGATTTCCGGGCGTAGATGTCGAAGCGGCTGGCCTTGCCTTCCAGCGCATAGCTCGGCGGGGTGCCGGCGACACAAGGGGCCTTGCGCGGGCGTTTGACGACGACCCGGTGGCTGGCCAGGGCGAGGGCAGCCGCCAGCAGCTCGGGGGCGTCGTCGTCGGCGCCGACCAGGGGGCGGAAGACGCGCATCTCCTTCTTGACCAGCGAACTCTTGTCGCGGTGCGGGAACATCGGGTCGAGGTAGATAACCTGCGGCGGGGTATCGAGCGGCCAGGCACGCATCAATTCGATGGCATTGCCGCGGCGCAGTTGCATGCGTTCGATGATCGGTGCCACCTCGGTGTCGTCCAGGCCGCGGCGCATGCCGTCGGCGAGCAGGGCGGCGACCAGCGGCTGGCGCTCGATCAGCGTCACGGCGCAACCGAGTTGGGCGAGGACGAAGGCATCCCGACCGAGGCCGGCTGTCGCATCGAGAATGAACGGCCGGACGCCGGGCTGGATGCCCACCGCCTTGGCGATCATCTGGCCGGCGCCGCCGCCCTGCAACCGGCGATGCGCCAGGGCGCCCTCGACGAAATCGACACGCACCGGCCCGGCTGCCCCCGGCCCCAGCTCCTGCAATTGCAGGCCGGCCGGCCCGAGTTGCAAGGCAAAATCAGCGTCACCGTCGCGTGGCAGGCCGAGTTCGGTGGCCAGCGCGGCAGCGGCGTCGAGAAACTCGGGCGACAGGGCTTCGATGCGGGTTTGCCCCGGCGGATGGGCGGCAGGCGTGGCGGGGGCGTGCTTCATGGTGTTCGTGGGCAGCCGAAAGGGCGGCTGCCTGGGCGGGAGAGGATGGCGGATTATAGCGGCGCACCTGAGCCTTCCAGCGCCTGGTGCGGCTGGCGATTCGTGCGAAGATTCAAGGTGTCGCCCATCCATTCCACTTCTCTCGTCAGGAGGGTTCGTGCCAGCCAGCACTACCGAAACCATCGCCATTCGCGGCCTGTGTTACAACATCCGCCACTGGGGGCCAGCCGGGGCGCCGCCCGTTTTCCTGCTGCATGGCTGGATGGATGCCTCGGCAACCTTCCAGTTCGTCGTCGATGCGCTGCAACAGGAATGGCACCTGATCGCCCCTGATTGGCGCGGCTATGGCGATAGCCAGTGGCTGGGGCATCCCTACTGGTTTCCCGATTACTACGCTGACCTGGAGGCCTTGCTGCAGCACTACTCGCCGGACAGGCCGGCGCAGATCGTCGGGCACAGCATGGGGGCGAACATTGCCGCCACCTTCGCCGCCTTGCGCCCGCAGCGCGTGGCGCGCCTGGCCATGCTCGATTTCCTGGGGCTGAAACCCGATCTGGCCATCGATGCTGCACAGCAATTGGGCAAGTGGCTGGACGAGATCAGCGACCAGCCCCGTTTGCGCACCTATCCCGACCATGCCGCGCTGGCCCGTCGCCTGCGCTTCGCCAATCCGCGGCTGACTGCGGAACGGGCGGAATTCCTGTCGCGGGCGGTGAGCCGGACACTGCCCGACGGCCAGGTGGAGATGGCCTGCGATCCCTGGCACAAGGTGGCGGCCCCCAACCTCTACCGGGTCGAGGATGCGATGGCGGCCTGGCGCAAGATTAGCGCCCCGGTGCTGATGCTGATTGCCGAAAAGGGCTTCGTGAACATGCGCTTCGGCAAGGAGCCGGAGGAATACCAGCGGCGCATCGGCTGTTTTGCCGACCTGCGCGTCGAGACCGTGGCCGAGGCCGGGCACAACCTGCAACACGACCAGCCGGAGAGGGTGGCTGAGTTGCTGGAAAATTTCCTGACGCGTTAGTGGTAGAAGGCGTAGCCGATCAGGATGGCGCCGACCAGGCCGACCGCGTCGGCGATCAGCCCGCAGGCCAGGGCGTAGCGTGTTTTGGTGATATTCACGCTGCCGAAATAGACGGCCAGCACGTAGAAGGTGGTTTCCGTCGAACCCTGGATGATGGCAGCCAGCTTGCCCGGGAATGAGTCGACGCCGTAGGTGGTCATCACATCGACCATCAGGCCGCGCGCACCGCTGCCGCTCAGGGTCTTCATCAGGCCGACCGGCAGGGCGGGGACGAAATCGGCATTCAGGCCGAGCGCCAGCACTACCGTGCGGATGCCGCCGATCAGGTAGTCCATGCCGCCGGTGCTGCGGAACACCGAAATGGCGGCCAGCATGGCGATCAGGTAGGGAATGATCTGCACGGCGACGGCGAAACCCTCCTTGGCGCCGTCGACGAAGGATTCATACACATCGATGCGCTGCCAGGCGGCAACGGCGACGAAGAGGGCGATGATGGTCACGATCAGTCCGCTGCCGAGCAGGCCGATCATCTGCGCCATGCGCTCGGGCGGCAGGCCGGCGAGCCAGGCGTAGAGGCCGCCCATCAGCGCGGCAAAGCCGGCGAAGAAGGCCAGTACCGGCCGGCTGAACAGGTTGATGCGTTGCCAGACGGCAACGGCGACCAGGCCGGCGCAGAAGGAAACGAAGGTGCCGAGCAGGGTGGGCAGGAAGATGTCGGCGGCGTTGAAGCCGACCAGCCCCTGCTTGAGCGCGATGCTCTGGCGAATGGCGATGACCGTGGTGGGAATCAGCGTGATGCCTGCCGTGTTGAGCACCAGGAACATGATCATCGGGTTGCTGGCGGTATCCGGCTTCGGGTTGATTTCCTGCAATTCGCGCATGGCCTTCAGGCCGAGCGGGGTGGCGGCGTTGTCCAGGCCGAGCATGTTGGCGCTGAAATTCATCACGATGCTGCCGCTCGCCGGGTGGCCGGGCGGGATGTCGGGAAAGACGCGGCGGAAGAAGGGGGCCACCAGCCGCCCGAAGAGCTGGATCAGGCCGCCGCGCTCGCCGATTTTCATGATGCCCAGCCACAGGCTCATCACGCCGACCAGGCCGAGTGAAATCTCGAAACCGGTTTTGGCGCTGTCGAACAAGCCGTTCAAGACCCGGGCGAAAATGTCGAGGTCGCCCTGCAGGGCTTGCGCCAGCGCGGCGACGAAG
>JAEUOE010000013.1 GCA_016790885.1 Dechloromonas sp.
GCAGCGGGCCGGCATCAAGGCCGACGCCATCCACGGCGACAAGAGCCAGCTCGACCGCATCAAGGCGCTCGAAGCCTTCAAGGGTGGCCAGACCGACGCCCTGATCGCCACCGACGTCGCCGCCCGCGGGCTGGATGTCGATGACCTGCCCTACGTCATCAACTACGAACTGCCGCACACGCCGGAAGACTACGTGCACCGCATCGGCCGCACCGGTCGCGCCGGCAAGATGGGCAATGCCATCTCGCTGGTCAGCGCGCACGAAGTCGGCTATCTGGTCGACATCGAGAAACTGATCAAGCGCCCGATCGAGCAGGTCGAAGTGGCCGGTTTCGAGCCGGAGCCGGAATACGAATACCCCCCGGGCAACAAGCGCAAGCGCAGCGCGCCGCCCGTCAAGGCGCCGGTTGCCCAGCGTCCGGAGCGCCATGAACGCCACGATCGCCCGGAGCGCAGCGAACGTCGCCCCCGCCGCAACACGATGATCGCGGCCGATGGTTTCGACTTCAGCAAGCCGTACGAAGAAACGTCGCCGCGTGGCGAAATCCCGGATTCTCCGAACGCACCGGCCAAGGCCGATCCGCACAAGCCGAAGCGGGTAGTCGCCGCACTGCTCGGCGGCCTCGGCCGCAAGTAGGCGGCAACACCGCCCACGAAAATGGCGCCTTTCCGGCGCCATTTTTCTTTTGCCTTACCGCCCGATCAGGAAAGCGTTCGCGGCACGAAACCCGGCGGCGGCGAAGGCTTCTGCGGCGGCAAGGCGTCGATCAGCTTGATGATCGCCAGTGACAGGTTGTCGCCACCACCGTTGGCTCGCTGGCGAGCCTTGTCGATCAGCAACTCGCAGGCCCGGCGGGCCGAGTTGTCGGCCACCACGCTTGCCAGCTCGCCATCGTCGAAATAGCCCCACAGGCCGTCCGAGCACAAGACAAATGCGTCGCCGGCCGTCAGCTCGGTCACTTCGTCGAGGGACACCCGGGGATCTTCCTGGCCACCCAGCGAAGCGAGCAGCACATTGCGATTGGGGTGAGTCAGCGCCTGTTGCGCGGTAATTTTCCCGGTGGCGACCAGATGTTCGACATAGGAGTGGTCAACGGTCCGCCGCACCAGTTGCTTGCCGCGAAAATGATAGAGCCGGCTGTCGCCACAATGGCCCCAGGTCACCCGCCCCGGCTGCAACAGCAGCATGACCGCGGTGCTGTGCGGATCCTTCTCGTTCATGAAGCGCGACGCCTTGATCATGGTGTGCGCCTCCTGCATGCTGTTGCGCAGCATTTGTTGCGGGCTTTCGTCGGCACCGAGAAACTGGTCAAGATTGGTCTTGGCGGTATGCACGACCTGTTCGGCCGCCAGGGCTCCGCCGGTATGACCGCCCATGCCGTCGGCCACCACGGCCAGCGCCACGCCCTTGCGACGGGCATGCGGCAGGATTGCCACGCGGTCCTGCTGTTCCTTGCGATCCCCCTGATGCTGCGCAGCGCAAGCATCGATTGCTATTGCCATCCTGCCTCCTTGTGGGCGGCAAGATTATCACGAAAGAAATAGCGGCCGGTTAACACTGTGTCATCACGAACATCTTCTCGTTCAGGCGACTGCAGATGCCCCATGAAAGCGTTCGAGAACGATATCGATGAGTTCCGGCAGCGCATCCTCGTTCAGCCCCAGTTCCGGCAAGACCTCGTCACTCACCGCCTTCCACTCCGGGTTCGGAATTTGCTGGTCGACAAAGTAGATCTCGATCGCCAGTTGCAGGATGGCGACCATGCTGCGCGCGGCGTGCGCCCCCAGTTCGCCGATGGCGTGGTGATAGCGGATGGCATCGCAGATGAATTCCGGCAGGCACCAATGGCGGGCCACCAGGTAACCGACCACGCAATGATCGGCGTTGAATTTGCGGTCTTCCTCGGCGAGGTCGATCCACTGCCCCGGAATGCCCAAGCGCATTTCCGTACAGTAGGCAGGAAAGCGCTGCATCAGCAGGGGTACGCCGCAATCGTGGAAGATCCCGGCCAGATAGGCTTGATCGGGCAGGATGTTGCACACTGCCTGCCGCTCGTCGGCGATCAGCATGGCCAGTTGGGCGATGGTGTGCGAGCGGGCCCAGAAGGCTTCGTACACCTGGCGGTTCTTCTTGATCTCGCCGAGGCCGGAGAGGGAAATGGCCTGCACCAGGTTGAAGGTCTGGCGCGTTCCCACCGCATGCAGGATTTGCTCCACCGAGTCGAAAGGCTGGTGCTGGCGATAAGCGGAATTGCCGACCACCTTGAACAACATCGCCGCCAAGCCCGGATCCTGGTTGATGACCCGGGCCAGCGGGCGAACATCCATTTCCTTGCGCAGCATCAGCTTGCGCAACTCGTCGAGCACCCGCGGCTGGGCCGGAATCTTCACGCCGCCCTCGAGCAGGCGCTTGATGCGCCCCGCATCGTCCGCACCGAGGGACTGGGTAATATCGAACACTGAACTGCCGGTACCGCTCATGCCAAAACCTCATCGATCAATTCGATCCAGTGCCTTACCGGCAGGGCGCTGCCAGCTTGCAGATGCGTCAGGCAGCCGATATTCGCCGTCGCCACCTGCTCCGGCCCGCCGGCATTGAGCGCCGCCAGCTTGTTGTCGCGCAAGCGAACGGCCAGTTCCGGCTGGAGCACCGCGTAAGTACCGGCCGAACCGCAGCATAAATGGCCATCGGCAACCGGGGTCAGCCGGTAGCCTGCGGCCTGCAGAAATTCCTCGATAACACCGCGTATCTTCAGGCCATGCTGCAGCGTACACGGCGAATGGAAAGCCAGCTTGCCGCGTTGCGCCGCATGGGACTCAAGCAAGGCGAGCAGCGCCACTTTCTCGGCAGCCAGAATGTCGGCCGGGTCGCGACACAGTTCGCTGATCCGAACCGCCTTGGCGGCATAAGCCGGGTCATCGGCCAGCAGGTGACCATAATCCCTGACCTGTACCCCGCAGCCGGAAGCGGTAACGACGATGGCGTCGACACCGGCCTCGACGTGCGGCCACCAGGCGTCGATATTGCGCCGCATATCGGCCTTGCCGGCAGCCTGGTCATTCAGGTGGAAGCGCACGGCACCACAGCAGCCCGCCCTGCCCTCCTCGAACAGCGCGATACCGAGTTTATCAAGCACACGCGCCGTTGCCGCATTGATGTTCGGCGCCAGCGCGGGCTGCACGCAGCCGGCCAGGGCCAGCATGCGGCGGGCGTGTCCGCGCTTCTCCGGCCACGGCTTGGCGGCCGACGGCACTGGCGGCAGCTTGTCGGCCAGCACCGAGGGCAGCAGGGGTTTCATCGCCCGCCCCAGCTTGACGGCCGGGGCGAACAAGGCGGGGTTGGGCAGCACGGTCTTGAGCAGGGTCCGCGTCAGCAGGTCGCCGAGGCGGCGCGGCAGCTTCTGCTCGACCACCGCCCGCCCGACATCGAGCAGATGGCTGTATTTGACCCCCGACGGGCAGGTCGTTTCGCAGGAGCGGCAGGTCAGGCAACGGTCGAGGTGGAGACGCGTTTTCTCGGTGACCGGTTTGCCTTCGAGCACCTGCTTGATGAGGTAGATGCGACCACGCGGCCCGTCCAGTTCGTCGCCCAGCAATTGGTAGGTCGGGCAGGTTGCCGTGCAGAAGCCGCAATGCACGCACTTGCGCAGGATTTCCTCGGCCACCCGGCCGGCGTGGGTGGCGCGCAGTTCGTCGGTGATTTGGGTATCCATCAGAACTCCGCGTACAGACGACCGGGGTTGAGGATGCCCCGCGGGTCGAAGGCCTTTTTCAGGCGCCGATGCAGGGCGAGCAAGGCCGGCGACAGCGGCGCGAAGGCATCCTCGCGGCAGCGCAGGGATTCCGGCGCCCGGTAGAGCACGGCATGACCGCCGAGGCGGGCAGCGGCGCCGCGCACCGCCTCCTGCTCGCCGGCATACCAGCGCACGGCGCCGCCCCATTCGATGGCGCGCAACCCATCCAGCCCCGGATCGCCTGCCGTCGACGGCAGGGCCAGCCGCCACAGGATGCCGCCGGCAAAGGCCGGGTGGGTCTGTTCGCGTACCGACTGCCACAGGCTGTCGGCCTCGGCAACGACCGTTCCGCCCAGCTTGCCGGCAGCCGCTTCGACAGCCGCCCGCGCGCCGGACAGGCGCAGCCACAGCTGGCCGTCATGCCAGAAGGAAGCCGAAATGGGCAGCGGCTGTCCGCCCCACTGGGTCAGGCGGGCGATGCTCTCGCCGGCGTCCAGCGCAAAAACCAGCGTGCGCTCGGCGACCGGCCTGGGCAGCACCTTGAGCGTCACCTCGGCCAGCACACCGAGCGTGCCCAGGCTGCCGGCCAGCAGGCGCGATACGTCGTAACCGGCGACGTTCTTCATCACCTGGCCACCGAAATTCAGCGCCTGCCCGGTACCATCGACCAGCTTCACGCCGAGCATGAAATCACGCACGGCGCCCGCCTGCTGACGGCGCGGCCCGGACAGGCCAGCGGCGACACAGCCGCCGACCGTAGCACCAGCGGAGCCAGCACTCGCCCCGGAAAAATGCGGCGGCTCGCAGGCCAGCATCTGCCCCTTCTCGGCCAGCGCGGCTTCAAGGTCGGCGAGCGGCGTGCCGCAGCGGGCGGTGATGTACAGCTCGGTCGGTTCGTAGGCGACGATACCGCGATAACCCGCCACAGAGAGCACCTCGCCGGACAGCATGCCACCGTAGAAATCCTTGCTGCCGGCGCCACGAATGCGCAGGGGCGTATGGCTGTCGTGTGCCGCCCTGACGGCTTGAACGATGTCATCGAGCGTCATCAGAAGCGCTCCAGTTCCGGGAATTTGAGATCGCCGCGATGCACGTGCATGCGGCCGTATTCGGCGCAGCGATGCAGGCTGGGGACCGCCTTGCCGGGGTTGAGCAGGCCGCCCTCGTCGAAGGCTGCCTTGACGCGGTGAAAGGCCTCCAGCTCCGGCGTCGTGTATTGCACGCACATCTGGTTGATCTTCTCGACCCCCACGCCATGCTCGCCGGTGATCGAGCCGCCGAGGGCCACCGACAGCTCTAGGATTTCGGCGCCGAAGGCTTCGGCCCGTTCCCACTCGCCGGGCTTGGCGGCGTCGTACATGATCAGCGGATGCAGGTTGCCGTCGCCGGCATGAAACACGTTGGCGCAGCGCAGGCCGTATTTCTTCTCCATCCCGGCAATGGCCGACAGCATTTCCGCCAGCCGCTTCCTCGGGATGGTGCCATCCATGCAGTAGTAGTCCGGCGTAATGCGGCCGACCGCCGGGAAAGCCGCCTTGCGCCCGGCCCAGAAGCGCAGGCGCTCGGCTTCCGACTGCGACACGCTGATATGGCTGGCGCCGGCCCGGGTCAGCACCTCGGTGACGAGGGAGATTTCCTCGACCACCTCCTCCGGCGTGCCGTCCGACTCGCAGAGCAGGATGGCCTCGGCATTCAGGTCGTAGCCGGCCTTGACGAAGGGTTCGACGGCCGCCGTCGCCGGCTTGTCCATCATCTCCAGCCCGGCCGGGATGATGCCGGCGGCAATGATCGCTGCCACCGCCTCGCCCGCCTTGGCCACGTCATTGAACGAGGCCATGACCACCTGCGCCAGCTCCGGCTTGGGCACCAGCTTGACGGTGACTTCGGTGACCACGCCAAGCATGCCCTCGGAACCGATGAGCAGAGCCAGCAGGTCGTAACCGGGCGCATCCGGCGCTTCGGAGCCGATCTCGAACACCTCGCCCTCGATGCTGACGACGCGGATGCGCAGCACGTTATGCACGGTCAGCCCGTACTTCAGGCAATGCACGCCGCCCGAATTCTCGGCAACGTTGCCGCCCAGCGTGCAGGCAATTTGCGAAGATGGATCGGGCGCGTAGTAGAGGCCGTGCGGCGCTGCTGCTTCCGACACCGCGAGGTTGCGCACGCCGGGCTGGACGACGGCCAGGCGGGCCAGCGGGTCGACGCGCAGAATCCGGTTGAAGCGGGCCAGCGACAGCACGACACCCCGGGCATGCGGCATGGCACCGCCCGACAGCCCGGTGCCCGCCCCCCGGGCAACGACCGGCACGCCCAGTTGATGACAGGCACGCAGCACGTCGATGACCTGCCCCTCGTTCTCCGGCAGGCAGACAGCGAGCGGCAGCTGGCGATAGGCGGTGAGGCCGTCGCACTCGTAGGGGCGCAGGTCCTCCTCGTCGACCAGCAGGCAATGCGGTGGCAGGTGGAGCTTCAGGCGCCGGACCAGGCTGGCCTTGTCCACCGAAAATACCTCGTTGTTTGGGATTGTCATGCGGGCGACCTCAGCGGATCAGGATGGCGCGAAAATCATTGACATTGGTGCGTGTCGGCCCGGTCACCAGCAGGTCGCCGAGCCGGGAAAAACAATACCACGCATCATTGCCGGCCAGGCAGGCGCGGACGTTGATGCCAGCTGCTTTGGCACGGGCCGGGGTGTCCGGCCCGACGAAGGTGCCAGCGTTGTCTTCGCTGCCGTCGATGCCGTCGGTATCGGCAGCCAGGGCGTCGATGCCCGGTGCGCCATCGAGGGCCAGCGCCAGGCCGAGCAGGAATTCGGTATTGCGGCCACCGCGCCCCTGGCCGCGCACCGTCACCGTCGTCTCGCCGCCGGAGAGCAGCACGCAGGGTTTCCGGGCCGGCGAGCCGTGGCGGGCACAGGACAGGGCCACACCAGCCAGCACCTTGCCCACCTCGCGCGCCTCGCCTTCCAGGGCGTCACCGAGAATGAGCGGTTCGATACCCAGGCGCCGGGCTTCGGCCGCCGCCGCTTCGAGCATCAGGCGGGGGCTGGCGACCAGTCGATAGTCGCTCGCCGCCAGCCGCGGATCGCCCGGCTTGGGCGTTTCCAGCTCGCCCGATTGCAAACGCTCGCGCAGTTTGGCCGGAATCTCGATGCGGTAGCGCTCGATGATGGCCAGCGCCTCGGCGGCCGTCGTCGGGTCCGGCACAGTGGGGCCGGAGGCAATGACTGCCGGATCGTCGCCCGGCACGTCGGAAATGGCCAGGGTCAGCACCGGGGCTGGCCACGCCGCTGCAGCCAGCCGGCCGCCCTTGATGGCCGACAGGTGCTTGCGCACGCAGTTCATTTCACCAATCGAGGCGCCGGATTTGAGCAAGGCAGCAGTGATCGCCCGCTTGTCGGCCAACGACAAGCCTTCTGCCGGCGCCGCCAGCAGGGCCGAACCGCCGCCGGAGATCAGCGCCAGCACACGATCCTGCGCACTCAGTCCGGCAAGCTTGGCCAGAATGCGCTCCGCTGCCGCCTCGCCGGCAGCATCCGGCACCGGGTGCGCGGCCTCGACGATCTCGATCCGCTCGCACGGCACGCCATGGCCGTAGCGCGTGACGACCAGACCGTCGAGCGGCCCCGACCAATGCTGCTCGACCGCCCGCGCCATGGCCGCCGAGGCTTTGCCGGCGCCGATGACGATCAGCCGCCCGCCATCGTCCGGCGGCATATGGGGCGGTAAGCAGGATTCGGGATCGGCCGCCGCAATGGCGGCGTCGAACAACTGGCGAAGGATGTCCTGCGCATTCATTTCGGCAACCAGCCGAGGCCGGCTTCGGTCGTCGTCAGCGGCTTGTACTCGCAACCCACCCAGCCGGCGTAGCCAAGCCGGTCGAGCAGCGAGAACAGGAAGGGATAGTTGATCTCGCCGGTGCCCGGCTCATGGCGGCCCGGGTTGTCGGCAATCTGCACGTGGCCGATCCGGGCGATGTTTTCCTCGATGCTGCGCGCCAGGTCGCCCTGGATGATCTGCGCGTGGTAGAGGTCGAGTTGCAGCCTGACGTTGCTGCGGCCGATGGTTTCGATCAGGCGCAGCGCCTTGTCGATATCGTCCAGCCAGTAGCCGGGCATGTCGATGCGGCTGTTGATCGGCTCGATCATTACCGTCGCGCCCACCGTGGCGAAGCGGTCGGCGGCAAAACGCAGGTTGGCGACGTAATTGGCCTCCAGCTCCTCCTCCGCCACACCCCACGGGCGCAGGCCAGCCATGCAATGCACCCGTTCGCAGTCGAGCAGCATGGCGTAATTCAGCGCCTGCTCGACGCCCTCGGCAAACTCGCTGTGCCGGTCGAGCAGGCAGGCCAGGCCGCGCTCACCGGCCGCCCAGTCGCCGGGCGGCAGATTGAACAACACCTGCTCGATGTCCGCCGCCTTGAGCCACTCGGCTACATCATGCGCCGGCCAGTCATAGGGAAAGAGGTACTCGACGCCCTGGAACCCGGCGGCCGCCGCCAGCCGGAAGCGCTCGCGAAAAGCGTGATCGGTAAAGAGGAAGCTGAGATTGGCAGCGAACTTTGGCATGGGCGCGACAGTCTGTTGGGCGACCTGTCAGTATAATCTCGGCTATTCAAGGAGAACTATCGTGAGCGACCAAGAGAAAGCCGCCGACACCGAACGCAAGGGCAATCGCCTTTCCAAGATCGTCA
This sequence comes from Dechloromonas sp., assembly GCA_016790885.1. GTDB lineage: Bacteria > Pseudomonadota > Gammaproteobacteria > Burkholderiales > Rhodocyclaceae > Azonexus. The sequence goes on from JAEUOE010000013.1 coordinate 8,430, forward strand.
CCCGCACCGGCGATGCCGGCACCACCGGCCTCGGCGACGGCAGCCGGACAACCAAGGACAGCCTGCGCATCGACGCCATCGGCGAAGTTGATGAACTGAATTCCAGCCTCGGCCTGCTCCTCTGCGAGGAGTTGCCGGCCCGCGTGCGTGCCGCCCTGCTCGACATCCAGCACGACCTGTTCGACCTTGGTGGCGAGCTCTGCCTGCCCGGCATGGCCATCATGAAGGATGCCCAGGTCGCCCGCCTCGAAGAACTGGTCGAAGAGTTCAACCGCGACCTGCCCATGCTCAAGGAATTCATCCTGCCCGGCGGCACCCGCCCGGCGGCCATTGCCCACCTCTGCCGTACCATCTGCCGCCGTGCCGAACGCTCGATGGTCCGCCTGAATACGGCCGAGCCGCTGTCCGATGCAGCACGCCGTTTCATCAACCGCCTGTCCGACCTGCTGTTCATCCTCGGTCGCCTGCTCAACCGCGCCGGTGGTCGTGGCGACGTACTGTGGCAGAAAGGCAAGAACGCTGCCTGAAGCCCGGGCAATCGCCTGGCCATCCGGCAAACGTTGAATCGTGTTTCGCATCGTCACCACCTACCGCAACGGGACCGAGCGCCCCATCATCGAAAAGGGGCCCTGGCACCCCTCGCGCCAGCACACCGAATACTGGGCCGAGCAATTGCGCCAGGCGGGCTATGTCGTCGAAATCGAAAGCCAGGCCGGCGCCGTCAAGGAAGACAATTCCGACCTCGCCGCCGCACTCGCCAGCATGGCCTGACCGGCGGCCACTGATGATTCGGCCCGGCCGAATCGCGTAACATCGGGCAAAACACACCACCAAAGGAGACAGCCCGATGCAACAACCCGAATTCACCACCCTCAGCCTGACGCTGGCTGACCAGATCGCCGAAGTTCGCCTCAACCGCCCGGACAAATCGAACGCCATCAACGAGGCGATGTGGCAGGAAATCCGCCAGGCCTTCGCGTGGATCGATGCCACGCCGGAAGCCCGCGTCGTCATCCTGAGCGGCGCCGGCAAGAACTTCTGCGCCGGCATCGACCTCGCCATGCTGGCCGGCGTGCAGCAGCGCATCGCCCATGCCGACGGTGCGCGCAGCCGCGAAGCCCTGCGCCGCCTGATCCTCGACCTGCAGGACTGCCTGAGCAGCCTCGAACGCTGCGCCAAGCCGGTCATCGCCGCCATCCAGGGGGCCTGCGTCGGCGGTGCGCTCGACCTCGTCACCTGCTGCGACCTGCGCTACGCGTCGGCCGACGCCACTTTCTCGGTCAAGGAAATCGACATCGGCATGGTCGCCGATGTCGGCACCCTGCAGCGCCTGCCCCGGCTGATCGGCGAAGGCCAGGCCCGCGAACTGGCCTACACCGGCCGCACGCTGAATGGGCAGGAAGCGGAGAAACTGGGCCTTGCCAACCGCCTCTTCGCCACACCAGCGGAACTGGAGGCCGGCGTGCGCCAGATCGCCCGGAGCATCGCCGCCAAATCGCCGCTCGCCATTCGCGGCACCAAGGAAGTGCTCAATTACAGTCGCGATCATTCAATTGCCGACGGGCTCAACTTCGTCGCCACCTGGAACGCCGCCACGCTGCTCTCCGGCGACCTGAAGGAATGCATGCAGGCACAAATGGAAAAACGGGCGCCGCAGTTTGCCGACTGAATTGGCAGGCAGAAAAGACAAACGGCCCGTGGCGGGCCGTTTTCATCAGTTTTCTGGCGGGGGCTCAGGGATTCGAACCCTGGATGCCTTTCGGCATGCCGGTTTTCAAGACCGGTGCAATCGACCACTCTGCCAAACCCCCTGCTGCTGCGGACCTTGTGGCACGGGCCACCGGCGCAGTTCTACGAGGCGCGCATGATAACACGCCGACTTTCTGCGAGACACGGCCATGGCGTTGAAACTTCTCGCCCACTCCGCTAGTCTTAGCCACTAATGAAACAACCGAAGGGAATGCCTCACATGAACACCAACATCGATATCGCCCGCCAGAACGCTTCCGGCTTCGCGCTGGAACAAAACCGCGTCCTGCGCAACACCTACATGCTGCTCGGCCTGTCGATGATCCCGACCGTCCTCGGTGCACTGGCCGGTATCCAGATGGGTTTCAGCTTCTTCGCCGGCAGCCCGATGATTTCCTTCGTGCTCTTCCTCGGTATTGCCTGGGGTTTCATGTGGGGTATCGAGAAGAACAAGAACAGCGGGCTCGGCGTCGCGCTGCTGCTTGGCTTCACCTTCTTTATGGGCCTGATGCTGTCGCGCATCCTGCAGGTAGCCCTCGGATTCTCCAACGGCGGCTCGATGATTGCGCTGGCTGCCGGTGGCACGGGTGCCATCTTCTTCACCCTGTCCTCCGTCGCTGCAGTCAGCAAGCGGGACTTCACCGGCATGGGCAAGTTCCTGTTCGCCGGCATGATCCTCATCCTGCTCGCTGCGGTAGCCAACATCTTCTTCCAGATTCCGGCCCTGTCGCTGACCATTGCCGTGGCTGCCGTCGGCATCTTCTCGGCCTACATCCTGTACGACATCAGCCGCATCATGCAGGGTGGCGAAACCAACTACGTCAGCGCCACGCTGGCTGTCTATCTCGATATCTACAACGTTTTCGTCAGCCTGCTGCAGTTGATCATGGCCTTCACCGGCGAACGCGACTGAGCCGGCTTCCGCGAAAACCACAAGGGCGGCTGCGGCCGCCCTTTTTCATGTCTGCGCGAGGCTCAGGTGCGTTCGAACAGGGCGATGGATTCGACGTGTGCCGTATGCGGGAACATGTTGACCACTCCGGCGGACACGAAGCGATAGCCCTTCAACGCAACAAGCACCGCCGCATCCCGGGCCAGCGTTGCCGGATTGCAGGAGACATAGACGATGCGCCGCGGGGCATCCGAGCCCAGCGCCTTGACCAGTTCGACCGCGCCCTCGCGCGGTGGATCGATCAGCATCTTGTCGAAACGCCCCAGCTTGGCCAACGACGCATCGGTGCACTCGAACAGGTTGGCCACACCGAATTCGACACGCTCGCCGAGACCGTTGGCCTGCGCGCTTTCCCGCCCGCGCTTGACCAGGCCGGGGCTGCCTTCGACCCCCACCACGCTGGCCCCGGAACGGGCGATGGGCAGCGTGAAATTACCCAAGCCACAAAACATGTCGGCGATCCGCTCGCCCGGCTGCGGATCGAGCAAACCCAAGGCACGTCGCACCAGAATACGGTTGACCGCGTGATTGACCTGGGTAAAGTCGGTCGGCCGAAAATCCAGTTCCAGCGAGAATTCCGGCAAGGTATAGGAAAGGCGCGGCGCATCCGGCGGATAAAGGCGATGGACCGAATCCGGGCCCTTGGGCTGCAGGTAGAAGACGACCCGGTGATGATCGGCAAAAGCGCGCAGCAGCTTTTCATCGGCCGCCGTCAGCGGCTCCAGGATGCGCAGGACCAGCGCGGTGCAATGTTCGCCCACGGCCAGTTCGATTTGGGGCATGCGCTCAGCGATGGAGAGCGCACCGACCAGTTCGCGCAAAGGCATGAGCAGGGCCGAAACATGCGGCGGCAGAATCGCGCAGGTTTCCATATCGGCGATGTAGCTGCTGCGTTTTTCATGGAAGCCGATCAACACGCCCCCCTTGCGCTCGACCTTGCGCACCGCCAGCCGGGCCCGATGCCGGTAACCCCACGCTTCGCCCTGAATCGGCGGCAGGATGCTTTCCGGACGCACGCGACCGATATGCCACAGACCGTCTTCCAGCACGCGCTGCTTGGCAGCAAGTTGTGCCGAGGGATCCATATGCTGCATCGCACAACCGCCGCAGATGGCGAAATGCGGGCACCGGGGCGTAACTCTCGCCGACGAGGGCTTCAGGACGCTGACCAGATGGGCCAGTTCATAGTTCGGCTTGCGCCGGAAGCTGGCATATTCGACCGTTTCACCCGGTAGCGCGCCATCGACAAAAATGGCTTTGCCCTCCTGGCGGGTAATGCCCCTCGCCTCGTGGTCCAGCGATTCGATAATCCCGATCGGCACGGTCGACTCCGAAAAAGCGCGAATTCTATCAATCGGTTACACTAAGCGCCATGGCTCGCGAACTGATTACTTCCTGGGCAGACTACCAAACGGCAATCGACCGTTTGTTGGCCATTGCCACACATCACATCTGCGTTTACGACGAAGATCTGGTCACCCTGAAGCTGGATTCGAGGCCGCGCCTCGAACACATCAAGCGGCTGCTCGACGCCAAACACGGCGACATTCTGCGCATGGCGGTGCGCAATGCTTCGCCGCTACGCCACCAGCACCCGCTACTGCAGCAACTGCTCACCACCTACGGCCATCTTACCGCCGCGCAGGAAACGCCCAGCCAGATTGCCCACCTGCGGGACAGCATGATCATCGTCGACGGCAAACATGGCCTGATCCGCTTCGAACGCGACATGCCGCGCAGCAAACTGCTGATCGACGAAGCCGATGAACTGCGCCCCTACCTGGCCCGTTTTGAAGAAATCTGGACGGAAGGCGGCGTACGCATCACCAATTCGGTCACCGGCCTTTGATATTCGACTGCCATTTCGCATTGCAACAAAGGGCACGCGCCGCTGATTGTTTTCTTGCTATAATCTTGTGCTGATCAGGTAGCTCCTGATCTCCCAAAATTCAGAATTTTTTGGTTCTTGTCGATAAGGAAATCCCATGAATAAGTCTATTCTCGTTGCCGCTCTGCTGGCTGTTGCCCTGACTGCCTGTGGCAAGAAGGAAGAACCGGCTGCTGCCGCTCCGGCTCCGGCCCCCGCTCCGGCTGCTGCCCCGGCTCCGGAAGCCAAGCCGGCTGAACAAGCTGGCATGGCCGGCATGGAAGCCGCCAAGCCGGCTGAACAAGCTGGTATGGCCGGCATGGAAGCCGCCAAGCCGGCCGAGCAAGCTGGCATGGCCGGCATGGAAGCCGCCAAGCCGGCTGAAGAGAAGAAGTAATTCTTCCCTTCTCGCCAGTAAAAACGGGGCTGCGGCCCCGTTTTTTATTGTCCGGAAATTGTTGTCAGACCAGACAACGCCAGTCGAACCCGCGATCGGGGGTTGCCACCGCGATGTCAACCGCACTTCCGGCCAACACCTCGGTCGCCATCGCCAGCACCCGTTCCGGCTGATTGTTGCGCTCACTCAGATGCGCTGCGACCAGATGCTGCAACTGCGAGCAGTCGATCCCGCGCAAAAGGGCTGCCGCAGCTTCGTTTTCCAGATGCCCGAAGCGCCCGGCAATGCGGCGTTTGACCGATGCCGGATAAGCCGAGCCGGCGAGCAAGCCGGCGTCGTGGTTGAACTCGAGTACCAGGCCATCGCAGCCGGACAGCATGGCGCAAATGTGCGGCGTTGTTTCGCCAACATCGGTCAGCACGCCCAGACGCAGGCCGGCAGCCGAGAAGACATACTGCACCGGTTCCCGTGCATCGTGAGGAACGGGGAAAGGGGCCAGCTCAAAATCACCCACGGCAAAGGAGCGATGGCTGTCGATGATGCGCAGATCGAGCCCGGCATCGTCAATACGACAGCCGGACCAGGTGCCATGCGTCAACCAGACAGGGATTTCATACTTGCGGGCCAGTCGGAACACACCGCCGACATGGTCACCATGTTCGTGCGTCACGACGATGCCGTCGAGATCGCCAGGCTGGCGACCAACACGCAGCAGACGGGTCACGGTCTCCCGCAACCCGAAGCCGCAATCGAGCATCAGGGTGGTCTTACCGGACTCGACGAGCAGCGCGTTACCGGTGCTGCCGCTGCCGAGCGAGGCAAAACGGATCACTGCAACTGCTGAAGGAGCAGGCCGAGAATCTTCTTTGCAGTTTCCGACTTGTCAGTGCCGCCTTCGGCCGACAGCACCTTGACGACGCTCTGCTGCCCGTCCTCGCTCACGTAGATGCGGTACTGGGCATTGCTATTGACCGGCGTATCGCTCTTCCAGAAAGCCAGCTTGGACATCAGGCCGGTATCCTTCTTGCTGCGGTTGTCGGCGTCGGGGTCAACATAGCGTACGAAGTACAAGCCACGCGAGCGATCACGATCTTCGACGGTAAAGCCGACGCGGTCCAGCGCCAGGCCTACACGGCGCCACGCACGGTCGAAGCGCTCGAAGACTTCCAGCGTTCCAGCACCGTCGTCCGACTTGGCCAGCTTGGCGCGTGGCTCAGCCTTGACGTTAGCCAGCGAGGCTTCGGCACGCTTTTCCTCGGAACCAAGGCGGACCATCAGGCGACGCAGCATCTCCGCTTCCAGTTCCGGATCGGCGGCACGCGGCTGCCAGCGGGTGTCATCCTTGGCCGAGGAGGTGTAAACCTCTTCCATGCCACGGTGACTAACGAAGATGTCGGTAGTTCCCGGTGTGGCGCCCGGCTCGAAACGGGTGCGGAACTTGTCGCGCTCACCGGTCGAATACAGCGAGTCAAGCAGGCGGCCAAGAGTATTGCGGATGAAATCCTCACCGATCTTGGCGCGGTTTTCGGCCCAATCGGTTTCCATCACGCCGGCTTCCGGACGTTCGACATTGATGATGAATCCGGTTTCCTGCCAGAAGTCCTTGACGGTATCCCACAGCTTGTCGGCCGGCAGGGCAACGACCAGCCAGCGCTGGTTGCCGGAGCGCTCGACGCGCACCTTGTCGACCTGGGGCAGGACAGCCGTGTTCTGCGCCTGGGCCTGCGGCGTGCGGTCGGCACTGTAGGCCGAGAAGGTGGCACTACCCTTGCCGGCGGCATCGGGCACCAGATACTTGTCGTCACGGGCGATCTGCGACAGATCGGGCGGGATTTCCAGCGTCGGCGCCTTGCCGGCGGACTTGTATTCGATCTTGCGCGATTCGGGAAGCATGCTGCAACCAGCCAGCGCAATGGCGAGCAGGGACAGGGAGAGGCCGGAAAGCCGACGATTCATGTTTCTTGTACTCCGGGGTCAGGCAATCAGGCCGGCCTGGCGCAGAGCAGCCAGAACGCGAGGCTGGCTGGCCTCGGACAGGGTGGTCAGGGGCAGGCGGATACCATTCGGCATCAGGCCGAGCTGATGCACCGCCCACTTGACCGGAATCGGGTTGGCTTCGCAGAACAGGTCGCGATGCAGGCCAACCAGCTTGAAGTGGATCTCGCGCGCCTTGGCCATGTCGCCATTGCGGGCGGCGACGCACATGTCGTGCATCAGTCGCGGTGCGACGTTGGCGGTCACCGAGATGTCACCATGGAAGCCGAGGGCGATGGTCGCCACCGCCGTCATGTCGTCACCGGTGTACAGGCCGAACTCCTTCGGGGCACGGGCAATCAGGTCGCAGGCGCGGTCCAGGTTGCCGGTCGCATCCTTGACGCCGACGATGCCCGGCACCTGGGCCAGGCGCAGGATGGTGTCGTTGGCCATGTCGGCCACGGTACGGCCCGGTACGTTGTAGAGCAGGATCGGCAGTTCGACGGCTTCGGCGATCGCCTTGAAGTGGCGATACATGCCTTCCTGGGTCGGGCGATTGTAATAAGGCACAACCGACAGCGACATGTCGGCACCGGCCTTCTTGGCGAACTCGGTCAGTTCGATGGCTTCGGCCGTGGAATTGCCGCCGGTACCGGCGATGACCGGAATGCGGCCGGCAACGTGCTCGACCGCGACCTTGATCAGTTCGCAATGCTCCTCGACATTGACCGTCGGCGATTCGCCGGTCGTGCCGACCACCACGACGGCATCGGTTCCTTCCTGAACATGCCAGTCGAGCAGCTTGCGGAAGGTGTTCAAGTCGAGGCTGCCATCCTCATGCATGGGCGTAACGATGGCGACAATGGATCCGGTAATCATGGCCTGTATATGAATAAAGTAATTCTTTGATTGTAACTGAAGGGCATTCGCCGCGGAAAGGCGCTTGGTAACAGATTGTTATTTTACGGAGAGCCAGTGCAGGCGGCGCTGGGCGACCCGCATTTTGCCGTCCGGCAAGACCAGTTCGGGGTGCCGGTCGGGCCCTGCTGTCAGCACTTGCCGGACAAACTCGTCGAGACGACTGGCGACGGGAACCTGCCAGCCGAGGAGCCGCAGACGATGACGTAGCAGGTTCTTGACCCGCGGCACGGACAGCTGGCGCAAATCGCCCAGCCGTGCAGTACTTCCCTCCGCCACCCGCTGCCAGTCGAGCTCGGCCAGTTCATCGAGCAGACCACCGGCTTCGGCAAAATGGCTGGCCGCCAGGGCCAGCGCGGATTCGGCCGCCGGGAAGCGCTGACCGAGTGCGACTAGCGTTTGATGGCGCAGGAAATTGCGGGTAATGGCGGTATCACCATTGCTTTCATCGTCGATCCAGGCCAGCCCGACATGGCGGGCATAAGCCTCGATCTCGCCACGCGACACATCGAGCAGCGGGCGCAACAAACGATGCTGGCCGAAGCGCCGCTCGGCGGGAATCCCCGCCGCGCCGGTCACGCCGGCGCCGCGCAGCAGGTTGAAGAGCACCGTCTCGGCTTGATCGCCCCGGTGATGAGCCAGCAACAAGGTGTCGCCAGCCAACTCGCCGAATGCAGCGTAACGCGCATTGCGGGCCGCTGCCTCCAGCCCCAGGCCAGCCGTCGTATCAACCGCCACCCGGCGAGTGACGAGCGGCACCCCGAGGCGACGACAGTAGTCAGCGCAGAATTCGGCCCAGACATCGGCATTGGGCGACAAGCCATGATGAATGTGGATGGCCTGCAGGCGCTTGCCTAGCCCCAGCGCAACCAGGGCATGCAACAGGACGACGGAATCGCAGCCACCGGACAGACCGACCGACAGCAGCCCATCCGGGGCGAGGCGGGCGGCGAGAAAGGCGCCGACCCGCTTCGGCAGGTCAGTTGACGGCTTGTTCCTTGAAGCGGCCATAGCTCATCAGCCGCTCATAGCGCGTTGCCAGCAATTCAGCGGTGGACAGCACGGAGAGCTGCTTGAGCGCATCCTGCAGGGCTTTCTTGAGGTTTTGCGCCATGGCGGCATGGTCGCGGTGGGCACCACCCAGCGGTTCGCTGACCACCTTGTCGATCAGGCCCAGGGTTTTCAGGCGATGCGCCGTGATGCCCATGGTTTCGGCAGCTTCCGGCGCCTTTTCGGCGCTCTTCCACAGGATGGAGGCGCAACCCTCCGGAGAAATGACGGAGTAGGTCGAGTACTGCAACATCTGCACGGTGTCGCCGACGGCGATGGCCAGCGCACCGCCCGAGCCGCCTTCACCAATGATGGTGACGATGACCGGCACCTTCAGCTCGGCCATCACGTACAGGTTGCGACCGATGGCTTCGGACTGGCCGCGCTCCTCGGCATCGATGCCGGGATAGGCACCCGGCGTGTCGACGAAGGTCATCACCGGAATGCCGAACTTCTCGGCCAGCTTCATCAGGCGCAGGGCTTTGCGATAGCCCTCGGGGCGCGGCATGCCGAAGTTGCGGTAGATCTTTTCCTTGGTATCACGGCCCTTCTGATGGCCGATGATCATCACCGGCTGACCGTTGAAACGGGCCAGGCCGCCGACGATGGCGTGGTCGTCGGCGAAGGCGCGATCACCATGCAGCTCTTCGAAATCAGTGAAGATGTGCTGAACGTAATCGAGGGTGTAGGGGCGCTGCGGATGGCGGGCCACCTGCGAGATCTGCCACGGCGTCAGCTTGGCGTAGATGTCCTTGGTCAGTTGGCCGCTCTTCTTTTCAAGACGCTCGATCTCTTCCGAGATATCGACAGCGGAATCGTCCTGCACGAAGCGCAGTTCTTCGATCTTGGCTTCAAGGTCGGCAATGGATTGCTCGAAGTCGAGGAAACTTGTTTTCATGGACTGCTCGTTTTCTGAATTGGGGCGCATTTTACCCCAAAGGCCGGAAGGCTAATGACTCAGTACGCCACCGGCACCGGATCGAGGCTGCGCCACAAATACCAGGTAGCAACCGAGCGCCAGGGGCGCCAGCGTTCGCCAAACGCCGAGAGCGCCCGGCGCGGCTGCTTTTCGCCATTGAAATAGCGCATGAAGATGGCCCGCTGCAGGCCGATATCGTCCAGTGGAAAAACATCCGGCCGCATCAGGTTGAAGATCAGGAACATTTCCGCCGTCCATCGGCCGATACCGCGTACGGCAACCAGTTCGGCGATGATCGCCTCGTCGTCATGAGCCGCCCAGCCGGCTGGCGCCAGTTGTCCGCTGAGAAAATGCCCGGCCAGGTCGGCGAGATATTCGATCTTGCGCTTCGACAAGCCGCAGCCCTCCAGCCCTTCCCGCCCCAACTCGGCCACCCGGCCCGGCGTGACCGCGCCAACCACGCCGACAAAACGGGACCACACCGAGTCAGCCGCCTTGACCGATATCTGCTGGCCGACGACAGACCGGGCCAGCGTGCAGAAGGGATCACCGCGCGAGACCAGCGAAACCCCGGGATATTGCGCCACCAGCCCGGCCATCAGCGGATCGCTGGCGGACAGTTCTTCGGCAGCTTGCGTCCAGTAGGAGGGAACCATGCCGAAATTATAATGAGATGCAAATTTCGCTGAAATGTTGGAACATTTTGTCCTAGCTCACAGACGCTAACATCCAATTTTGCTAGTATTACCAAAAATAATGCCCGCTAAAGAGAACATGCCATGAGCAACCCGCCCTATGTGTTCATCCACCCCATGCTGGGGCCGGATGACGCCTGGTCAGCCTTCAAGACGGAATTGCCAGTAGGTGCCAGCAGCCCGGCACTCCTGGCCAGGTTGGTCCACGCCCCGGAACTGGCGGAATTCGACCACCGCCTGCCCTGGTTTTTCCCGGCTGGCAGCCATACCGATGCCCTGCAGGCACTCGGCGAACGGGCCGTGATCGTCTTCAATGCCGAAACATCGCCAGAATCGGCCGATGTGCAGAAACATCTGGAAGAGCAGTTGCGTCAGGCCCAATGCAAAGTGGCCCTGGCCGCCGACCCCGCCATCAAGTTGCCGGCCAGCGGAACCTGGGACTACCTGGTGCTCGGCACCAGCCATGCCCGCAGCCTGCCGCCCTACACCCTGCTTGGCATGGCCAGCCGTACCGTGGTCGTCGTCACGGCACTGCACACCCAGAACGATCGCGACTGGGCGTTGGCCAATGCCTGCACGCTGAGCACCGGTGAATTCCTGCTCGCCCGGACGACCACGCAAAAGGCCGACATGACCCGGCTCAAGCTGCTCAAGCTGCTGACCCTGATCGAAGGAGACGCCAGCACCGGCGACCTGGAGGCCATCTTCCGCGAGGAGACCAAGCTTTCCTACAGCCTGCTGCGCCTGGTCAACTCGGCGGCCATGTCACCGCGCAGCCCGATCACCAGCTTTGGCCAGGCCATCAACCTGCTTGGCCGCCGGCAGCTGCAGCGCTGGCTGCAACTGCTGGTTTACTCCGACCCGAACAACGGCCAGCACCCGACGCCGCTGCTGCAAAAAGCTGCTGCCCGCGGCCGCCTGATCGAACTGCTCGTGCCCTGCCTGGGCCTCGACCCGGCACTGGAAAACCCGGGCGACATGGCCTTCATGATCGGCACCTTCTCACTGCTCGATACCCTGCTCAACATGTCGATGGGCGACATCCTGCACCAGTTGCCGCTGCCGGAAATCGCCCAGGCCGCCCTCGGTTCCCACGCCGGCAAATTCGGCGCGCTGCTCGCGGCCATCGAGGCTGCCGACAAGCGCGACCTGAATGCGGCGGCCAGCCAGCTCACCCACTTGGGTATCGCGGCCGAAACCTACCTCGACGCCCAGCTCTCGGCGATCAGCTGGGCGGCCAAGATTCGCCCGGCCAACTGATCAGCCGAAGCGACCGGACAGGAAGGGGTTGTATTTGCGCTCCTCGCCGAAGGTCGACATCGGGCCATGGCCGGGGATGAAAGATACGTCGTCGCCGAGCGGAAAGAGCTGTTCATGGATGGAGCGGATCAGCGTGTCGTGGTCGCCGCGCGGGAAATCGGTACGGCCGATGGAGCCCTGGAACAGCACGTCGCCGACCTGAGCCAGACGGCTGGGCGCATGGAAAAAGACAACGTGCCCCGGCGTGTGTCCGGGACAGTGCAGCACATCCAGCTCGACATCGCCGAAATGCACCTTGTCGCCCCCCTGCAGCCAGCGCGTCGGCACAAAGCTGCGCACGTTGGGAAAGCCAAACATCTTGCTCTGCTGCGGCATGCCGTCGATCCAGAAACGGTCTTCCTCGTGCGGCCCCTCGACCGGCACACCGGTGCGCTCGACCAGTGCGGCAACGCCGCCGGCGTGGTCGATATGGCCGTGGGTGACGAGAATTTTGGCCAGCGTCAGCTTTTCGTCTTCCAGTACGCGCAGGATGCGTTCGATATCGCCGCCCGGATCGATCACCACGGCCTGGCGGGTGTTCTCGCACCAGAAAAGGGTGCAGTTCTGCTCGAAGGGAGTGACGGGAACGATTTGGTAGCGCATGGCAAGACGGAGATGATTGGGGCAGCGGCGATTATCGCACGTCACCGCCCTTGCCCGCGGTTACGGGCGCCCTTACACTCGTTGCAATCAACGCACATCTCTTGAAGGCTGCCAGACCATGCTCGATCACGCCCTGCCCGACATCGATTCCTGGACCCTGCTGTTCAGCAACAACGGGCTGCCCGTGCTGCGCGTGACCAAGCGTCGCCTGGAGGAAATGCGGGCCGATCTCGATCGCGTCGACGCCCGTGAACTGGCCCGCCTGATCCTCCAGGACCCGATCATGACGGTACGCGTGCTGGCCTACATCCAGCCGCTGCGCGGGCGCTCGCTGCAGCGCGACATCACGACCATCGCCAGCGCGGTGATGATGGCCGGCATCGAACCCTTCTTCCATCGTTTCAGCGAACTGTTCACCATCGAGGACCAGGTCAAGGGCGCCGGCCCGCAAGCCCTGCTCGGTGTGCTGCAAGTCATCCGGCGCGCCCAGCGGGCGGCCGACTACGCGCAGGAATGGGCGATCTGGCGCCACGACATCAACATGGAGGAGGTGCGCATTGCCGCCCTGCTCCACGATCTGTCGGAAATTCTCGTGTGGTGCTCGGCCCCCAAGCTCGGCCTATCCATTCAGGAAATGCTCAAGGCACACCCCGGCATGCGCAGCGCCGAGGCCCAGAAAATCGCGCTGGGTTTCACCTTCCATGACATTCAGAGCGAGCTGTGCCGGGTCTGGCACCTGCCGGAACTGCTGCAGACGCTGATCAACGACGACAACAGCGATCATCCACGCGTCAAGAACGTCATCCTGGCCGTCAGACTGGCCCGCCACTCCTCGCACGGCTGGGATGATGCCGCCCTGCCCGACGATTTCAAGGAGATCGGCGAGCTGCTCAATATCACACCGGAAGCGGTGCGCCAGCGCCTGGGGCTGGAGCCGATGCCGGCCCGCGAAGCGGACGGGCAAACCCACCCCTGAGGTAGCGCCAGCCGGCTGCTCGCATCACCCGGCGCGCGACTCCAGGGCCTCCCAACGCTCGAGGCACTGCATGAGCTCATCGTCGATGGCGGCCAGCCGTTCGGCTGCCTTCTGCGCAGCCGGCGCATCGCGCTGGTAGATGGTGGGGTCTTCCAGCAGCTTGGTCAGCTCGGCCTGTTCGCCTTCCAGCGCTGCGATCTTGCCGGGCAATGCCTCAAGCTCGCGCTGCTCCTTCCATGACAGCTTGTCGGCCTTGGCCCTGGGCACCTCGGCCGGCTTGGCGACCGGCCTGGCCTCGGCCTTCGCCTTGCTGGCTGCCTCCTTCGCCAGGCTGGCCTGGTACCCGGCCCAGTCACTGTAACCGCCGGCGTATTCCTTCCACCCCCCCTCGCCCTCGGCGGCGATGGTCTGCGTTACCACGTTGTCGAGGAAAGTCCGGTCGTGGCTGACCAGGAACAGCGTGCCTTCGTAGGTCTGCAGCAACTCCTCGAGCAGTTCGAGGGTTTCGATATCGAGGTCGTTGGTCGGTTCGTCGAGAACCAGCACGTTGGCCGGCTTGGCGAACAGGCGGGCGAGCAGCAAACGGTTGCGCTCGCCGCCGGACAGCGAACTGACCGGCGACCGCGCCCGTTCCGGCGCGAACAGGAAGTCTTCGAGGTAGCCGATGACGTGCTTGCGGGCGCCGCCGATCTCGACGTAATCCGAGCCCGGCGAAATCACGTCGGCCAGCGTCGAGTCCGGATTGAGCTGGGTACGGAACTGGTCGAAGTAGGCGATTTCCATTTTCGTACCCTGGCGCACGATGCCGGAATCCGGCTGCAACTCGCCGAGGATGAGGCGGAGCAGCGTCGTCTTGCCGGCGCCGTTGGGGCCGATCAGGCCGATCTTGTCGCCACGCTGGATGCGGGCGGAAAAGTCGCGCACGATCTGGCGTTCGCCATAAGCCTTGTTGACGTGCTCCAGCTCGGCGACCAGCTTGCCGCTCTTGTCGCCGGAATCGAGTTGCAGATTGACCTTGCCCATCCGCTCGCGGCGGGCCTGGCGTTCGGCACGCAGCTTGTCGAGACGCTGGACGCGGAATACCGCACGCGTGCGCCGGGCCTCGACCCCCTTGCGGATCCACACCTCCTCTTCCTTGAGCAGCTTGTCGGCGCGGGCATTGGCCAGCGACTCCTCGTGCAGCATGGCTTCCTTGCGCTGCTGGTACTGCGTGAAACTGCCGGGAAAACTGGCCAGCTTGCCTCGGTCGAGTTCGACGATGCGGGTGCACACGCGGTCGAGGAAGGAACGGTCGTGGGTGATGAAGAACAGCGTGACACCGCTTTCGATGAGCAGGTTTTCCAGCCATTCGATGGCGACGATGTCGAGGTGGTTGGTCGGCTCGTCGAGGAGCAGGACCTCGGGCGCCACGGCCAGGGCCTGCGCCAGGGCCAGGCGCTTTTTCTGGCCGCCGGACAGGGCGCCGACGCTGGCCTCCGGATCGAGTCCGAAACGGTCGATCACCCGCTCGGCCTGTGCCTCGTAAGCCCAGGCGCCACGGGCTTCCAGCTCATGCTGCAGGGAATCCATGCGGGCGAGCAAGGCATCGTGATCGCCCACCCCTTCGGCCAGCTGGTGCGACACGTCGTGGTACTCGGCGAGCAGGGCTGAGGTTTCGCCCATGCCGGAGACCACGGCCTGGAAGACGGTCATCGCCGGGTCGAACGGCGGCTCCTGCGGCACGTAGCCGACACGTATGCCGGGCTGCACCCAGACTTCGCCATCGTCCAGCCGCCCCCGGCCGGTTCCGGCCGCCATGGCGGCGAGCAGCGAGGATTTGCCGGTGCCGTTGCGGCCGATCAGGGCGACCCGCTCACCGGGGTCGAGCTGGAAATCGGCATGATCGAGAAGCGGCACATGGCCGTAGGCAAGACAGGCAGCGGAAAGTTTGAGGTAGGGCATCGGTCGCAATAAAAACGGCGCCCCGCAGGGCGCCGCGTTGGGAAGACGGCAATTTTACAGCCTGCTGCTTACTCAGGTGGTAAAGCGCGCCAACTGGGCACGCAGCTCGGCGGCCAGGCGCTGCAGATCCTGCGCCCGTTCGCTGTTGCGTACTGCCCGGCTGTTGCTGCCTTCGGCGGCCTGGGCGATGTTCTCGACCAGGCGGGCGATTTCCTGGCTGGCCGCGCTCTGCTCGCGGGTGCTGTCGGCAATGCCATGCACCACTTCGACCGTCTGCTGCGCCCGCTGGTCGATGGTTTCCAGCGAATCGCCGGCCTGACGGGCCATGCCGACGCTGCCGCTCATGTTGGTGCTGAGATCCTGCATGCGGCCCACCGCCCGGCCGGTTTCGTCGAGGATGGCCGAAACGGTGGTGGCGATTTCCTGGGTGGACAGCGAGGTACGTTCGGCCAGCTTGCGCACCTCATCGGCAACGACGGCAAAACCGCGCCCCTGCTCGCCCGCCCGGGCCGCCTCGATGGCCGCATTGAGGGCCAGCAGGTTGGTCTGGTCGGCAATTTCGCGGATGACCCCGACGACGCTGGAAATCTGCTTCGAACGCTCGCCCAGGGACTCGATCAGCACGGCTGATTCGGTGATGTCGGTGGCGACACGCTCCAGTTCGTTCATGGCGCGATACACGACATCGCGTCCGGTGGTGGTGACCTCCTTGGCCTCTTCGGAAATCTGGGCCGCCTGGTTGGCGTTGTCGGCCACGTGCGTGATGCTGACCGACAGTTGCTCGACCGAGGCTGCAATACCGGACGCAGAAGTGGAGGCTTGGCCGGACGATTCGCGGGCGGCATGGGCTGCCTCCTGCAGTTCATCGGCCGCTACGCCCACCTGGGCGGAGGTCGACGCAACGCCCTGGACCAGGGAACGCATGTTTTCCGCCATGTGATTGAAGGCGCAGCCGATGACATGAACCTCGTTCCGGCTGTTCGCCTCGGCGCCGTGGATGACGGTGCGCAGATCGCCGCCGGCGAAGCGCTCGACATCCTGCACCATCTGCTTCAGCGAGCGCAGGCGGGAACTGACCAGGATGTACACCACCGTTGCCAGCAGCAAGGCCGCGACCACACAGGCCAGGAGCAGCATGTTGCGCATGGCGACGCTTTCCTCGAGGTACTCGTCGAGCCAGCTGCCGGTGGCCACCGTCCACCCCCAGGCCGGCGACGTGGCGGCCACGACGATCTTTTCCCGCGTCGTGCCGGACGCATCGGCGAAGGGGTAGCGGAAGACGCCGTTCTTCTGGGCCAGCAACTGGCGCAGCACCGACTTGGTCTGCTCGGAAACGTCGAGTTCGCCGATCTGCTTGTCCTGGAACTTCGGGTGCATGACGAATTCGCCGATCCCCTTCTCGTCGGTCGGACGCATGATGTAGGCATAGCCGGTCTTGCCCGAGACGAGCGAGCCGAACTGCTGGCGAATGCGCTTGAGTTCGTTTTCGAGGGAAATGCGCACCGAATAGGCCAGCCACGGCTTGCCGTCACCCTCCTTCAGGAACTTGACGGTGCTGAAATTGTATTTTCCGCCACGAATGGCCAGGCCCTGGTAATCCTGCCCAGCCAGCAGCGCCTTGGCCACCGGGTCGCTATCGGGCAGGGGCACGCCATTCATCGGCTTGCCGTCCTTGTCCTTGAGCAGGGTGGCCAGGCGGTACACCTTGTTGTCGTGGATCATCAGGAAAGCCGCATCGCTGCCGGCCAGCTCGCGGAAGGCCTTGAGCAGGCGATCCTGGCCATTCAACACCTCGTTGCCCAGCTTGACGACCGGCAAGTCGACATCGCCCGTCCTGACCAGGCCGGTGCCCGCTTCGAGCTGGCCGCCCATGTATTTGCGGAAGAACTGCGATTCGTTCTCGCCGCGAATCTTGACCGCCTCGTAGGTCGAATCCAGCATGCCGGCCATCAGCCTGGCCTCGTGCTCGAGATTCGTCTCGGTGCCCTTGATGGCGGTGCTTTCGGCCTTTTGCTGCATGACCAGGATGAGCACGGCGAAGACGATGACAAAAGCACTTATCGTCGCCACAATCAGTTGCTGGGCTATCGGGCGTCGCGCGAAACTGGCAAACATACGTGTCCCCTAACTTTCGTTATAGTAGTTTTCGAAATCTATCATATCGCCCCGCTGCCCGGTACAATGCGCACCTCCCGCGCGCCTCCATAGTTAAATGGATATAACACGCCCCTCCTAAGGGCGAATTGGTGGTTCGATTCCACCTGGGGGCGCCAA
>JAEUOE010000018.1 GCA_016790885.1 Dechloromonas sp.
TCGGCCTGGCGGAGGGCAGTGGCCGGGTGATCGATGGCATCGCGCGCGCCATAGCCGCGCCAGCCGGGCGGCAATTCCATGCGCACTACGTCGAGTGCCTCGTAGTCGAGGCGTGGGCGGGTCTGCTCGCCATCCGGCCAATAGGCCAGCGTGCGCTTCAGCCAGTCGGCATCGTTGCGCCGGGGGTAATCCTCGCGGAAATGGGCGCCGCGGCTTTCGGTGCGTTGCAGCGCGCCGTAGGCAACGCATTGCGCCAGCTTGAGCATGCGCTGCAGGCGCCAGGCGGTGGTCAGTTCCGGGTTGGCGCCGGCCCGCGTGGTGCGCAGGCCGACCTGCCGGCTGCGCTGGATCAGCTGCTCCAGTTCGGCAACGGCGGCGGCCAGCTGGTCGCCCTGGCGCACGATGCCGACCCGTTCGCTCATCAGGGTTTGCATGCGCAACAGCAACTGGTTGGCGTCCTCGCTCGAACGGTTGTCGGCGATGGCGGCGAATTCGGCGCTGGCTTTGGCCCAGGTCTGGCGCACCAGGGCGGTCGATACCTGCATGTCGCCTTCCGGTGAAGCGCAGAAATCGGCGATGGCCTCGCCAACGATCATGCCGGAGACCACGGTTTCAGCCACCGAGTTGCCGCCCAGCCGGTTGAAACCGTGCAGATCCCAGCACGCCGCCTCGCCGCAGGCGAACAGGCCGCGCAGGCCGTAAGCCTGGCCGTGGGCGTCGGTGCGGATGCCGCCCATCGAGTAATGCTGGGCCGGGCGCACCGGTATCCACTGCTTCGCCGGGTCGATGCCAAGGAAGTAATGGCAGATTTCCTTCACCTCGCGCAGCTTGTGTTCGATGTGCGCGGCGCCGAGCAGGGTGATGTCCAGCCACAGGTGCTCGCCGTAGCGCGAGGCGACGCCCTTGCCGCTGCGGATGTGGGCTTCCATGCGTCGCGACACCACGTCGCGCGAGGCGAGTTCCCTCTTCTCCGGCTCGTAGTCGGGCATGAAGCGGTGGCCGTCCACGTCGCGCAGCAGGCCGCCGTCGCCCCGGCAACCCTCGGTGACCAGGATGCCGGCCGGGAAGATGGCGGTGGGGTGGAACTGCACAGCCTCCATGTTGCCGAGCGGCACGACGCCGGTTTCCAGCGCGATGGCGGCGCCGATGCCTTCGTTGATCACCGCGTTGGTGGTCGATTGGTAGATGCGCCCGAAGCCGCCGGTGGCGATGCAGGTGGCGCGGGCGACATAGGCCAGCAGGCGGCCGTCGATCAGGTTGCGGACGATGGCGCCGTAGCAACGCCCGCCGTCGTGGATCAGCGCCACCGCTTCCATGCGCTCATGGACCGGGATGCCGGCGGCGATGGTCTGGTCGCTGACGGCGTAGAGCATGGCGTGGCCGGTGCCGTCCGACACGTAGCAGGTGCGCCATTTCTTGGTGCCGCCGAAATCGCGGGCGGTGATCAGGCCGTGCGCGGCGGCGCTTTCGGTCAGCGTGACGCGCTGGCCGTCCATCACCACCGCATGCGGCCCTTGCTGCACGCGGTTCCACGGCACGCCCCAGGCAGCCAGTTCGCGCACCGCCTTCGGTGCGGTATGCACGAACATGCGGGCGACTTCCTGGTCGTTGCCCCAGTCGCTGCCGCGCACGGTGTCCTCGAAATGCACGTCCTCGTTGTCGCCGGCGCCGCGTGCCGCATTGCCCAGGCTGGCCTGCATGCCGCCCTGCGCGGCGGCGGAGTGCGAGCGCTTGGGCGGCACCAGGCTGAGGATGATGACCTGCTGGCCGCGCTTGCGGGCGGCCAGTCCGGCGCGCAAGCCGGCCAGGCCGCCGCCGATGACCAGCACATCGGTGTGGATGGTTTCCATGTCAGTGCCTTCCGCTATCGGCCGGGGCGCTCTGGCTGGCCGGCACGTAACGCTCGCCGGCATGCTCGGCATGGGCCCGGCCGAGGTCGATGTAGGCGCCAAGCGTCACCAGGCCGAGGGTGATGAAGAAGGCGCTCAGGCCGTGCTTGATCCAGCGCAGCCGGCGGCGGCTGCGGTTCGGATCGCCGGCATCGAACCAGCCCCATTTCAGCGCCAGGCGGTAGAGGCCGA
>JAEUOE010000043.1 GCA_016790885.1 Dechloromonas sp.
GGCGACCTGGGCACCTTCACGCTGCCGCTCGCCTCCAGCACCATCAACGAAACCGACAGCATCGTGCGTGTCCAGGACGGCAGCATCGTCGCCATTGGCGGCCTGATGAGCCAGGAGCAGAGCAACAATCGTTACGGCCTGCCCGGCGTCAGCGGCTTGCCTGGCCTGGGCCAGCTCTTCGGCCAGAAGAGCGTGTCGAATCGCAAGCGCGAACTGGTCATCCTGATGCGCTCGACGGTCATCAAGGGTGAGGAATCGTGGCGCACCGCCGCCAGCGAGACGCAGCAACGCCTGCAGGGCATGGATCCGCGTCAGCAGCGCCACATCGAGTGGCAGTAAGTTTCCAACGGGGCGGCGCACGTTGTATCTCGACCATTTCGGCCTGAGCGAACTGCCCTTCGGCATCACGCCGGATACCAGCTTCACCGTCCTGACGCGCAGCCATCAGGAGGCGCTCAACACGCTGCTCGTTGCGCTGAACAGCGGCGAGGGCTTCATCAAGATCACCGGCGAGGTCGGCACCGGCAAGTCGCTGCTCTGCCGCCGACTGCTCCAGGCCTTGCCGGAGAACGCCGTGTCGGCCTACCTGCCCAATCCCTACCTGGCGCCGCGCACCCTGCTGCTGGCGCTGGCCGAGGAACTGGGCGTCGCGGTCGATAGCGCCAGCGACGATTACCACCTGCTCAAGTGTGTTAACGAGGCGCTGCTGGCCTACGCCGGCGACGAGCGCCCGGTCGTCGTCTGCATCGACGAGGCCCAGGCCATGCCACTGGAAACGCTGGAATCCCTGCGCCTGCTCTCCAACCTGGAAACCGAGAAGCGCAAGCTGCTACAGATCGTGCTGTTCGGCCAGCCGGAACTCGACCGCAAGCTGGCCGAGCCGTCGGTGCGCCAGTTGCTGCAGCGCATCGCGTTCCATTACCGCCTGGGCTGCCTGGGCCGCGAGGAAGTCGGCAACTACCTGGCGCACCGCCTGCGGGTGGCCGGCTACCGGGGCGACGAACTCTTCGCCCCGCGTACCGTGCGCAGCCTGCACCGGGCCAGCCGCGGCACGCCGCGCCTGCTCAACATCCTGGCCCACAAGTCCTTGCTCGCCGTCTATGGCGAAGGCAAGCATGCCGTACTGTCCCGCCACGTGCGGCAGGCGGCGGCCGATACCGAGGGGGCGGCTGCGCCCGGCTGGTGGTGAGATGAGCCTGATCAACGACGTACTGCGCAATATTGAGGCCAAGCGGCCGGACGACCTGGCGCGCCACAAGCTGCAGCGCGAAATCCGCGCCCTGCCAGCTGGCCGATCCGGATTCGGGCGGGTTGCCTGGCTGGTGGGTGGCTTGGCGGCCATCCTGGTGCTGGGCGCCGCCGGTTTCTATGCCAGCCGCCACGTCGCCGAGCCTGCCCCGGTCAGCCCGCCACCGCCCGCCCCGACACTGGAGGCACCGCCACCCTTGCCGCTTGCACCGCCGCCTGTCGCCATCGTCCCGCCGGCCCCGGGGGTTACGGCCGAGGCCGACGACAACCTGCGCCTGTCGGCGCAACTCGCTGCCGTGCCCCTGCCAGCCGCCCCGGTGCTGGGCGTGCCCGATCCGCTGCCGCCATCTCCGGCGCCGTCGGTAAAGGCCGAGACAGCCGTGCCGGCCGGCCCGGTGAAAATCGAGAAAAGCCCGCTCGCCCCGACTGCCCGCGACAAGGCCGACGCCGAGCTGCGCCGGGCCGAGACGGCGCTGGCCTCCGGGCGCAGCGGCGAGGCGCTCGACGGCTTGCGGGCGGCCTTGAAGCTCGATCCCGGCTATGTCGCGGTACGCCAGGCACTGCTCCGCCAGTTGCTCGATGCCCGCAAGATCGACGAAGCGATGGTCGTCCTGCAGGATGGCCTGGAGCACATGCCGACGCAGACTGGCTGGGCTGTTTCCCTGGCTCGCCTGCAGCTGGAACAGGGCGACCTGGCCGGTGCCGACCGCACCCTGGCGCGTTCGCAGGGCTATGCCGAGGCGAATGCCGATTACGCCGGCTTTCAGGGTCATGTGAAATCACGGCTCGGCGCCCAGCGCCAGGCCCTCGCCCACTACCAGCGGGCAACCCGTCTGGCCCCCGGAGAAGGCCGCTGGTGGCTGGGTCTCGGGCTCGCCTTCGAGGCCGACGGCCGCCTGCCGGAAGCGCGGGACGCCCTGCGCCGGGCCATTGCCAGCGGCACGCTCAATCACGACCTGGCTGCGGTGGCCGAGCAGCATCTGCGGCAGTAGTTCCTGAGCTTGCGATGCCGCGCAGCCTTGGCGGCCCGGGCGTAAAATCTCACGATTGGCCGCTCGTCCGGCCAGCGACAACAACGATCCAGGGAGAACCGCCATGCCAGTCAAGCTCGTCCAGTCGACGCCGTCCGCCTACCGCTATCCGCTGCTCATCAAGCAACTGTTGCTCACCCCGCTGGCCATCGCGCCGGCGCAGGAGATCACCTACCAGGGCAAGCTGCGCTACACCTACCGTACGCTGAACGAGCGCATCGGCCGGCTGGCCAACGTGCTGACCGGCCTGGGCGTCGAATCCGGCCAGACGGTGGCGATGATGGATTGGGACAGCCACCGTTACCTCGAATGCTTCTTCGCCGTGCCGATGATGGGCGCCATCCTGCAGACGGTGAATGTGCGCCTCAGCCCGGAGCAGATCCTGTACACGCTGAACCACGCCCGGGCCGACGTGCTGCTGGTCAATAGCGAGTTCTTCCCCATCCTGCAGCAGATCGCCGGCGAGCTGGAAACGGTGAAGACCTTCGTGCTGATCAGCGACGAAGCCGAGATCCCTTCCGCACCGCTGGCGATGGCCGGCGAATACGAAGCCCTGCTGGCTGCTGCCGACAGCGAGTTCGACTTCCCCGATTTCGACGAAAACGCCCAGGCCACCACCTTCTACACCACCGGTACGACCGGCAATCCGAAGGGGGTTTATTTCAGTCACCGCCAGCTGGTGCTGCATACCCTGGGTTGTGCCGCCGCGCTGGGCGGCGCCCACAGCCAGGGGCATATCCACCGCGAAGACGTGTACATGCCGATGACCCCGATGTTCCACGTCCACGCCTGGGGCTTCCCCTATCTGGCGACGATGCTGGGCGTCAAGCAGGTCTATCCCGGGCGTTACCAGCCGGACGTGATCTGCCGCCTGATCAGTGAGGAGAAGGTCAGCTTCTCGCATTGTGTGCCGACCATCCTGCACATGGTGTTGAGCCACCCGCAGGCCAGGGCGACTGATTTCAGCGGCCTGAAAATCCTCATTGGCGGCGCTGCCATGCCGGAGGCGATGGCCATCGCCGCCCAGAAGCGCGGCATGGACCTGTTCACCGGCTACGGCATGTCGGAAACCTGCCCGGTGCTCAGCCTGGCCCATCTCGATAGCGCCGACCTTGCCCGTTCAGTCGAGGAGCAGGCGGTCATCCGCGCCAAGACCGGCCGGCCGCTGCCGCTGGTCGACCTGCGCATCGTCGATCCCGACATGAAGGACGTGGCGCACGACGGCAAGGCGACCGGCGAGGTCGTCGTCCGCGCCCCGTGGCTGACCCAGGGCTATGTCGCCGCGCCGGAAGCGTCCGAAGGCCTGTGGGCCGGCGGCTACCTGCACACGGCCGACATCGGCAACATCAATCCGGCCGGCTACCTGAAGGTGACCGACCGCATCAAGGACGTCATCAAGACCGGCGGTGAATGGACTTCCTCGCTGCAACTGGAGGACATCATCGCCAAGCACGAGGCGGTGCACGAGGTGGCGGTGATCGGCGTGGCCGACGACAAATGGGGCGAGCGGCCGCTGGCGCTGGTGCTGCTCAAGCCGGATCACGTCGGGCAGATCACCGAGCATGCCCTGCGCAACTACGCCGCCCATGCCATCGAGGCGGCCGGCATTTCGCGTTACGGCGTGCTGCTCCAGGTGCGTTTCGTGAAGACCCTGGTCAAGACCAGCGTCGGCAAGATGAACAAGCGCCTGATGCGGGCCGACCCGGACGCCCTCTGCATCTAAGGTTTGAGCGCCCGGAAACGCCCGTCAGATGGGCGTCTTCGGGCGCGATGCCAGCCAGGCCAGAACCAGTCCGTAGAGCGCCTGCGGCTTGATCGGCTTGGCGATATGGGTGTTCATGCCGGCTTGCAGGCAGGCCTCGCGATCCTGCGGGAAGGCATTGGCCGTCAAGCCGAGAATGGGCGTTTCCTCATAGCCCGGCAAGGCCCGAATGCGGCGGGTTGCATCGAGGCCGTTGAGGCGGGGCATCTGCATGTCCATCAGGATCAGGTCGTAGGTTTTTTGTGCCGCCAACGCGCAGGCTGCCTGCCCGTCTTCCGCCACATCCACCACCAGGCCGACGACTTGCAGCAGGCTGCGCGTCACTTCCTGGTTCACCGGTTCATCCTCGGCCAGCAGGATGCGGGAGCCGGCATAGTCTTCGCGCAGGCAGAGATCGGCGCGCCCGGCTTGCGTACTGACGCTCACCTCGGCCGGTGCCGATTTATCGAGCCAGACGGTGAACCAGAAGGTGCTGCCCTCGCCGACGTGGCTGCGTACGCCGAAATCGCCACCCATCATCCGGATCAAGCCCTTGCTGATCGACAGGCCGAGGCCGGTGCCGCCATATTTGCGGGTCATCGAGTTGTCGGCTTGTTCGAAGGGGCTGAACAGGCGCTGCAGCGTATCCGGCGCAATGCCGATGCCGGTGTCGCTGATCTCGAAGCGGAGCAGGATGCGGTTCGCCCGCTCTTCCATGATCTGCCCCCCGACCTCGACGGTCCCGTGATCGGTGAACTTGATTGCGTTGCTGATGAAGTTGCGCAGCACCTGCTTCAGGCGCTGGGGGTCGCCGCTGACCTGTAGTTGTTCGATGGCCGGCGCCAGTTCGAGCTTGATGTCGAGGCCCTTCTTCATGGCCGTGGCCTGCGCCGCATCGAGCAGTTGATGCACGATGTGGCCGACGCGGAAATTTCGGCTGTCCAGCTTCAGGCGCTCTGCCTCGATGCGCGATATGTCGAGAATGTCGTTGATCACGCCGAGCAGGTGGTGGGACGATTCGGCAATGACATTGAGCTGGCGCGTCAGCTTTTCATCGGTGCTGCGTCGCAAGGCCAGCTCGGTCATGCCGATGATGCCGTTCATCGGCGTGCGCAGTTCATGGCTCATGTTGGCCAGGAAGGTGGTCTTGGCCCGGTTGGCGGCCTCGGCCAGCTCCTTGGCCAGCGACAGGTCGGCGGTGCGGGTGGCGACCAGTTCTTCCAGGTGGTCCCGGTGGCGCTTGAGCTCGTTTTCGGCCAGCAGGCGGTCGGTCACGTCGCGGTCCACACCGGTAAAGCCGATCAATTCGCCGGCATCATCAAAGAGCGCGGAGGCATTCGATTCCAGGTGGCGGTACGTGCCATCCGTGCGCTGGCAACGGTGCAGCAGGTTGTTCCAGCCCTGCCGGGAATTCTGTGCCTGGCGGATGATGTCGCACACCATGTTCCGGTCGTCGGGATGGAACAGGGCGTCCAGCGGCGTCTGGCAGATTTCTGCCGGGCTGAGTCCGGTCACGTTGCGGCAACGCTCGTTGCTGTAAATCAACTGGCCGTCCAGGTTCATGACCCAGATCCAGTCTGCAGAGTTCTCGGCCAGGCTGCGATAGCGGGTTTCGCTGGCTTCGAGCAGGCGGGTCGAGCGCTGGCGCATCAGCATGTCGTGCAAGCGCCCGGCCAGCTGGTTGCCGAACAGGTGGATGAACTTGTTGTCGAGCTCGTTGAACGCCTCGTGGCGTGAAGCGACGCTGAGCAGCGCAATGCAGGCTTCGCCCTGGACGAAGGGGCGCACCTCGATCTCGACCAGTCCGGGGAGGCGCAGGTGCTCGGGCGGCATCGGCTGGCTGCAGCTTGCTGCCGCTACCGTGAGCAGGGTCGGTTTCTGGGATGCCCAGTAGCGGGCATCCCAGTCGTCGAGCGTGGCAGCATGGCTGACCGAGGCCTCGCCGCGCGCACCGTCGATGATAATGAACGCCGGATCGTTACGCACGACCAGCCGCCAGCTGGCGACATTGGCGAAGTACTTCCAGCGGGTGGCCACCCGCTGGGCGATGGTCGCCACGTCATCGACCCGCTGGATTTCCTCAAAAAGCTGGACCAGCGCTTCGTAGCGCACCAGTTTCTGATTGAGCGGGGCCTGCCAGTCGAGGGGTTCGGTATTCATGGAGTGGGCCGGACGGATCAGAGAATGGCCTCGTAGTTCGGGTCGAGGTCGAGGCGCAAGGCGCTGGTGTACACGTTGAACATCGTTGCCAGATCGATGACGGCAATGATTTCGCAAATTTCCTCCGTGCTGAAACCTTCGTCGTGCAAGGCCTCGAAATCGGCATCGTCGAGGCAATTGGCATTGGAAACCACCTTGATGGCGAAGTCGACCACCGTGCGGTAATAGGGCGGCAGGCCGAGGGCGGAACTGGCGCTGGCCAGGCTCTTCAGGTCGCCGAAGGACAGGTTCTTGTCCAGGCTGAGCACGCTCTGGGCGTGGCAGGCGGAACAATAGCGCGCGCCATTCTTGGCCGAGACGACGAATACGATCATCTCCTTGAGCGGCAGGGGCAGGGCGCCGGAAAACAGCGTGCCTTTGGCACGCTCCCAGTAGGCTCGGGTCAGCGCCGCGTTGTGGCCGAGACTCTGCAGCCAGACGGGAACCGCCGTGGCGCCGGTGGTTTTCATGAAGTCATCGTAGACCGCCCGGGTTTCCGTGGATGCGCTGGCGTAGTCGGTGAGCACATAGCGTTGCATGAGGCAGTCTCCAGTGGCAAAAGTGATAAATATTAGATGATTGTCGCACTTTTTTGAGGCGAACGCCAAGGCCGGGGCTGGCTTGGGGGGGGCTGGTCAGTGCGGGCGCAGTGCAGCCAGTTGCCGGTCGTGCCAGCGGGCCAGCAGGAGCAGTGCCGTGCTCGCGCCGATCAAGGCCATGAACATGTCCGATTGCGTATCCCACACGTCGCCCTGCGTCCCGAGAAACTCGTCGGCGCCCTGGCCGAGGGCCACGGCGGCGGCCCATTCGATCAGTTCGTAGCAGGCGCTGATCGCCATCGCGACACAGACGCACAAAAAGGCGGTCATCCGGCGGCCGCGCACGAAATCGCCACGCAGCAGGATCTCCCGGGCGACCATGGCCGGCACGAAGCCCTGCATGAAATGGCCGATCTTGTCGTAAGGGTTGCGCAGCGTGCCGAGAATATCCTGCAGCCAGAAGCCGAACGGCACGTGGGCGTAGGTATAGGCGCCGCCACCAATCAGCACCAGGGCGTGGATGGTGATCAGCACCGTCAGCAGCAGTGTTAGCGGATAGCTGTGCCGGGTGGCGATCATCAAGGGCAGTGCGATCAGCACCGGGGCGACTTCCATCAGCCAGGTCAGGCGATCGGTGGGGGCGATGCCGGAGGCAATCAGGGCGACGACGACAATGGCCAGCAAACTGGCCTGCAAGTTGCGTTCGGGCATGGTGAGGTGGCTTAACGGGAAAAACTGCGCTCAGCGACAGTGTAGTCCACAACCCCGTGGGTGCAGAGGCGGGCCGTTGCCATCTTGCCGATATAGGTTTCCAGCCACTCTTCGGCGTAATTGCTGGCGGCCAGGCAGGCCTGGCGAGTTTTGCCGTTGCACTTGGCTTGCAGCAGATGCCAACGCTCACCGGCCACCAGGTAGTAATCCGGGCCGGCCTGGCGTAGGGTGCCGCTTACTGTGGTGAGCGGGGCGTTGCTCGCCCGACAGTCGTTGATCGATACCTGCCGGCGTTGCTGGCCATAGAGCAGGGGGAAAGCAAGCAGAATACCGAGGCCGACCAGGATGGCGATGGTCAGGATACCC
>JAEUOE010000076.1 GCA_016790885.1 Dechloromonas sp.
GAAATGCCGGTTGCCTTCGATGCGCTGACCGTCGTCATCAACCCGAAGAACACCTTCCTGAAGCAGATCACCGTGGCCGAACTGAAGGCCATGTGGGAACCGGCCGCCCAGGGCAAGATCACCAAGTGGAACCAGGTCAACCCGGCCTGGCCTGACGCGCCGATCAAGCTGTTCGGCGCCGGCGCCGACTCGGGCACCTTCGAGTACTTCACCGAAGCCACCGTCGGCAAGGCCAAGTCCTCGCGCGGCGACTACACCGCCTCCGAGGACGACAACGTGCTGGTCCAGGGCGTCTCCCGCGACGTCAATGCCATCGGTTACTTCGGCTACGCCTACTACGCTGAGAACATGGCCCGCCTGAAGGCCCTGCCAATCGTCAATCCGAAGACCAACCAGGCTGTCGCGCCGGCCGAGAAAACCGTCATCGACGGCACCTACCAGCCGCTGTCCCGCCCGATCTTCGTCTATGTCAAGGTCAAGTCGCTGGACAAGCCGGAAGTGAAGGAGTTCATCGAGTTCTACATGAAGAATGCCTCCAAGCTGACCCAGGAAGTGAAGTACGTTCCGCTGCCGGCCAATGCCTACACCGGCAACCTGGAGCACATTGCCAAGAAGAAATATGGCTCCGTGTTCGGCGGCAAGAACGAAGTCGGCATCACCATCGAAGACCTGATGAAGCGGGAAGCCAAGATGTAATTTTTCGGGATCACCGAAACGACATAAGCCCGACCCGGCCGGGTCGGGCTTATTCTTGAGGATTGCTCAAAAGTGAACTCCGCCACCATGACCGCAAACAAAGCACCTGACCTGCATACGGTCAGCGACCGCCTGGCCAAGAACGCCATGCGCCATGCCAGCGAACGCATCATCGAAATGCTGCTCTTCGCGGCCGCCGCCGTCTCCGTGTTGACCACGGTCGGCATCGTCTACGTACTCGTCACCGAGTCGATCAATTTCTTCCAGAATGTCAGCATCGTCGACTTTCTGACCGATACCCAATGGACCCCGCTGTTCGACGATGCCCACTTCGGCATCATGGTCCTCATCTCCGGCACCGTGGTCTCATCCGCCGTTGCGCTGACTGTCGCCATCCCGATGGGTACCGTGATCGCCATCTACCTGTCCGAATTCGCCAAACCGAAGGTGCGCGAAATCGCCAAGCCGGTGCTCGAACTGCTCGGCGGCATCCCGACCATCGTCTTCGGCTACTTCGCCCTGCTCATGGTCACCCCGCTGTTGCAAATGGTCTTTCCGCAGCTGCCGGGCTTCTCGCTGCTCTCCGCCGGCCTGGTGATGGGCATCATGATCGTGCCCTACATCGCCTCGCTGTCCGAGGATGCCATGCGCGCCGTGCCGATGAGCCTGCGTGAAGGTTCCTACGCCATGGGTGCGACCAAGTTGTACACCGCCATTCACGTCGTGGTGCCGGCTGCCTTCTCAGGCCTGGCCGCCTCGTACATCCTGGCCATCTCGCGCGCCGTGGGCGAAACGATGATCCTCGCCGTGGCCGCCGGCATGCAGCCGAACCT
The DNA here is from genome assembly GCA_016790885.1 of Dechloromonas sp. GTDB lineage: Bacteria > Pseudomonadota > Gammaproteobacteria > Burkholderiales > Rhodocyclaceae > Azonexus. The sequence goes on from JAEUOE010000076.1 coordinate 1,530, forward strand.
GACCTGGAACCCGGCCGAACCCGCCGCCACCATCACCTCGTACATCGTGCAGGTGGCCCTCGGCGACCTGCCGCACGGCTCGATCGGTTACCAGACCATCTTCGCCGCCGGCCTGACCCTGATCCTGATCACCCTCTGCTTCAACATCCTCGGCCAGTGGCTGCGCAAGAAGTTCCGGGAGAATTACTGATATGCAACACGCTACGCTTACGACCGAACAGGTCCGTGCGCTGATCGCGCGCGGCAAGCTCCGCGACACTCTGTTCCAGGCCCTCGGCATTTTCTTCCTCGGCGTCGGCCTGATCGTCATCTTCCTGCTGGTCGGTGACATGGTGTTGCGCGGTGCCGGTCGCCTCAATCTCGACTTCTTCACCCAATTCGCCTCGCGCCGCGCCGGAAGCGCCGGCATCCTGTCGGCCTGGGTCGGCTCGCTGCTGGTCATGACGGTAACCGCCTTCGCCGCCGTTCCGCTCGGGGTGGCTGCCGGCCTCTACCTGGAGGAATACGCCAAGCGCAACTGGATCACCGAAATCATCGAGATCAACATCACCAACCTGGCGGCCGTACCGTCCATCGTCTATGGCCTGCTGTCGCTCGGCATCTTCGTCTACACCTTCGGCTTCGGCCAGAGCATCCTGACCGCCGGCCTGACCCTGGCCCTGCTGATCCTGCCCATCGTCATCGTATCCACCCGGGAAGCCATCCGCTCCATCCCGGCGATGATTCGCGAAGGCTCGATGGCCGTCGGCGCGACGCGCTGGCAGACCTGCCGTTATCACATCATCCCCTACGCCATGCCCGGCATCCTGACCGGCGTGATCATCGGCCTGGCCCGTGCCATCGGCGAAACCGCCCCGATCATCACCATCGGCGCGCTGACCTTCATTGCCTTCCTGCCGCCGGTGCCCTTCACCGAAGTCAGCCCCGGCGTCAGTGCCGGCCTGTTCGACTGGCTGATGTCGCCCTTCACCGTGATGCCGATCCAGATCTTCAACTGGACCTCGCGCCCGGACCCGGCCTTCGAAGTCAACGCCGCCGCTGCCGGCTTCGTGCTGATGGTCATGGTGCTGAGCATGAACGCCGTTGCCATCTGGCTGCGCTACAAGATGCGCAAGAACATCAAGTGGTAAGCGCTGCGCTTACCCGAACCGAACACTGAACTGGAGTCACCATGCAGATTCATGACAACCCGACGCTCAAGGCGGAAGCCCGTAACCTCAATTTCTATTACGGCGAAGCCAAGGCGCTCAAGAACATCAACATGCCGATCTACGACAAGAAGGTCAC
>JAEUOE010000162.1 GCA_016790885.1 Dechloromonas sp.
AACATCACCGATTTCGAGGAACTCGCCAAGATCGCCCACAAGCACGGCGTGCCGGTCATCGTCGACAACACCGTGCCCTCGCCCTACCTGTGCCGCCCGTTCGAGCACGGCGCCGACATCGTCGTCCATGCCCTGACCAAATACCTCGGCGGCCACGGTAACAGCATCGGCGGCATCATCGTCGATAGCGGCAAGTTCCCGTGGGCCGAGCACAAGCAGAAGTTCAAGCGCCTCAACGAGCCGGACGTTTCCTACCACGGCGTCGTCTATACCGAAGCCCTCGGCCCCGCCGCCTACATCGGCCGCGCCCGCGTCGTGCCGCTGCGCAACATGGGCGCCGCGATTTCGCCGTTCAACGCCTTCCTGATCCTGCAGGGCATCGAAACCCTGGCCCTGCGCATGGACCGCATCTGCACGAACTCGATCAAGATTGCCCGCTTCCTGAAGGATCACCCGAAGTGCAGCTGGGTCAATTACGCCGGTCTGGAAGATCACAAGGATTACCCGCTGGTCCAGAAATACATGGGCGGCCGCGCATCCGGCATCCTCAACTTCGGCGTCAAGGGCGGTCGTGAAGGCGGCGGCAAGTTCCAGGACGCCTTGAAGCTGGTCACCCGCCTGGTCAACATCGGCGACTGCAAGACCCTGGCCTGCCACCCGGCGTCGACCACGCACCGCCAGCTGTCGCCGGAAGAACTGGCCAAGGCCGGCGTATCGGAAGACATGATCCGCCTGTCGGTCGGCATCGAGCACATCGACGACATCATCGCCGACCTCGACCAGGCGCTGAACGCCGCCTGACCCCGGCGACAGCCACCCAGGAACCCGGCCGCGTGCCGGGTTTTTTGTGCCGGCTCGCCGCCTCCTCCCGCCACGCTTCCCGCCCGACAATGCCGGGGTGATAATCGGAAGACATCACCGCAGGCAGGAGGCCGCCATGCTCACCCCGCTCCAGAAACAGACTGCCCAGGCCATCGTCAACCTGTTCGAAACGAGCAGCGCGCGGGGCGACTACGGCGCCGTCACGGTCATCGCCGGCGACACCGGCCACCTCAGTTTCGGCCGCTCGCAGACCACCCTCGGTTCGGGCAATCTCCATGCGCTGCTCCAGCGCTATTGCGACAATGCCGGCGCCCGCTTCGGCCCGCGCCTCGCCCCCTGGCTGCAGCGCGTCGAACAACGCGATACCACGCTCGACCACGAACTGCGCCTGCATAACCTGCTGCGCGCCACGGCCGACGACCCGGTGATGCGCGAGATGCAGGACCAGTTCTTCGATGAGGGCTACTGGCAGCCCGCCGCCCGCATCGCCGCCGCCATGGGCATCGCAACGCCGCTTGGGCTGGCCGTGGTGTACGACAGCCTGATCCAGGGCTCCTGGAAAACCGTGCGCGACCTGACCATCACCCGCGCTGGCCGCCTGGCCGAACTCGGCGAGCGGGCCTGGATCGGAGCCTATGTCGCCACCCGCCATGCCTGGCTGGCCGGCCATCGACGCAGCGATCTGCGGGCAACTGCCTACCGCATGGAAGCCTTCCAGCGGCTCGCGGAGCAAGCTTACTGGGGACTGGAACTGCCGCTCGTCGTGCGCGGTGCCGAGCTTTCGCCGGCCACCCTGTATGCCACCCCGCCCGGCTGCTACGACGGCCCGCAACCCGGCATGCGTGCTATCGCCCTGCAAACGCCGCTCGCCCGCGGACTGGATGTGCGCCTGCTGCAACTGGCCCTCTCCGAGCGCGGCATCGCCATCAAGGCCGACGGCATCTTCGGGCGGACCAGCGCCAATCTGCTCCGTGACTACCAGCTGTCGGCCGGGCTGCCAGCGACCGGGGTGGCCGATCCGGCACTGATCGGCCAGCTGGTGACATGACGGAACAAGGCTGAAACAGCCCCACCAGCGGGATTAGAATGAAACCAACCAGTCCATCACGAGGGAGACTCGCCATGACCACCCCGTCTGGCAGCGTCCGGGCCAACCTGGTCGACATCACGGCCCGGCGCGTTTTTGCCGCCGAAATCGGCTGGTCGGCCGGTGTGATCGGCCGCATCGACGAACTGGGCGCCGCAAATCCTGCCTGGCCCTGCCTGATGCCCGGCTTCATCGATGCCCACGTGCATATCGAAAGCAGCCTGCTCCCGCCGGCCGAATTCGCCCGCCTGGCGGTGCGTCACGGCACGGTGGCCAGCGTTTCCGATCCGCACGAGATCGCCAACGTGCTGGGCCTCGACGGCGTGCGCTGGATGCTGGCCAATGCCGCGCAAACGCCCTTCCATGTGCTGTTCGGCGCGCCGAGTTGCGTCCCGGCCACGGCTTTCGAGACGGCCGGCGCCCGCCTGGGCATCGCCGATGTCGAAACGCTGCTCGCGACGCCGGGCATCGGCTACCTGTCGGAAGTGATGAACTTCCCCGGCGTGTTGGCCGGCGACCGCGGTTTGCTGGCCATGATCGCCGCTGCCCGCCGGCGCGGCCTGCCGGTCGATGGCCATGCACCCGGCCTGAGCGGCGAGGCAGCCGCCGCCTACGCAGCAGCCGGCATCGGCACCGATCACGAGTGCGCGACGCTGGCCGAAGCCGAGGACAAGCTGCGCGCCGGCATGGCGATCCTGATCCGCGAGGGCTCCGCCGCCCGCAACTTTGAAACCCTGCATCCGCTGATCAGCCGCTACCCCGGCCGGATCATGCTGTGCACCGACGACTGCCACCCGGACGACCTGGCACGCGGCCATATCGACCGTCTGGTCGCCCGGGCCATCGCCCACGGCCATGACCTGTTTGCCGTGCTGGAAGCGGCCTGCCTGACGCCGCAGCGCCACTACGGCCTGGCCCTCGGCCAGTTGCGCGTGGGCGACCCGTTCAACGCCGCCTTGGTCGACAACCTTAGTAACTTCACCGTCCGCGCCACCTGGCTGGCTGGCGAGCTGGCTGCCGAAAACGGCCAGAGCTGCTTGCCGCCCGTGCCTTGCCAACCGATCAACCGCTTCGCCGCCCGCGCGGTGCGCCCCGAGGAACTCTGCGTTGCCCCATCCGACGCCGATTTCAGCCGCGTCATCGCCGCCGAGGATGGCCAGTTGCTGACCCGCGAATTGCGCCTGCCGCTGCAAGGCCCCTCCATCGCCGACGACGTGCTGCTCATCGCCGTCGTCAATCGCTACACGCCGACCGCCCCGGCAGTGGCGCTGGTGCGCGGCTTCGGACTACAGGCCGGGGCGCTGGCCTCCAGCGTCGCCCACGATTCGCACAACGTCATCGGCGTCGGCTGCGATGCGGCCAGCCTGGCGACGGCGCTCAATGCCGTCATCGCCGTGCAGGGCGGCCTGGCCCTGGTCGATGGCGACGGCCAGGTCGACTGCCTGCCCCTGCCCATCGCCGGCCTGATGAGCGACCTGGCCGGCGACACCGTAGCCAGCCGCTACGCCGCCCTGAGCGACGGCGTGCGCCACCGCCTCGGCTCGCCGCTGCGGGCGCCGTACATGACGCTTTCCTTCATGGCCCTGCTGGTCATTCCCGAACTCAAGCTCAGCGACCGCGGCCTGTTCGACGGCCGCGCCTTCACCCTGACGGAGGTGGCATGCCCCGCCTGATGCTCAACAGCCGCTGGGTGGACTTGCCGGTGGCGGCCGATACCAGCCTGCTCGACTTTCTGCGCCAGGACCGGGGCCTGACCGCCGCCAAGCCGGCCTGCGGCAGCGGCGACTGCAGCGCCTGCCTGGTGCTGGTCGGCGAAATCGAAGCCGGCCACGCCACACCGCATTACCGCGCCCTGAGTTCCTGCCTGCTGACCACCGGCCAGGTCGCCGACTGCCACGTCATCACCGCCGAAGGCCTCAATGGCGAGAGACTGACCCCGGTGCAGCAAGCGCTGGTCGACCAGGACGGCGTGCAATGCGGTTATTGCAGCCCCGGCCTGGTCGTCGCGCTGACCGGTGCCCTGCTCAATGGCCAGCCACTGGGCGATGCCGCCGGCGGCAACCTCTGTCGCTGCACCGGCTACGGCGGCATCCGCCGGGCGATGGCGACCCTCCATAACCACCTGCCGAGCGGGCCGTTCAGCCTCGACCAGGCCGCCGACCTCGGCCTGCTGCCGCCCACCGTCGCCCAGGCCGGCCATGCCTTGCGCGCGCCCTATGGCGAACTGCTGCACTTCCCCGACCGGGAAGCGGTGATCGCCGGCGATACCGACTGGTCGGTGCAGCATCCGCACCGCGTCGGCGGCCAAAGCCTGCTGCAACTGCACCACCTGCCCGGCCTGCGCCGCATCGAAGCGGCTGCCGATGGCCTGCGCCTGGGTGCCGCCGTGACCATCGAGGAATTCCAGCGCCACCCGGCGATTGCCGCCAACTGGCCGGACCTGCCGCATTTCCTGAGCTTTTTCGCGTCGCCCGCCGTGCGGGCCAGCGCCACCCTGGGCGGCAACCTGGTCAATGCCTCGCCGGTTGCCGACATGGCGGTCATCCTGCTCGCCCTCGGTGCCGAATTGACGCTGGCCGGCCCGCAGGGCGAACGCCGCCTGCCGCTGGCCGACTTCTATCTCGGCTTCCATCGCACCGGTTTGCACAAGCACGAACTGGTCACCGCCATTCACCTCCCCCACAGTCATAACGGCGCCTGGCGCCTGCATGCGGAGAAGGTGGCGCGGCGCGAGCATGACGATATCGCCAGCATCAATTCCGCCCTGCTGCTCGGGCCGGGCGAAGCCGGGCATTTTGGTGCCGTGCGGCTGAGCGCCGGCGGTGTCGGGCCGGTGCCGATGCTGCTGCCGAAAACCGCCGAATTCCTGGTCGGCAAGCCGATCACGCCGGCCACGGTGCGCGCCGCCAGCCAACTGCTCGGCAGCGAGGTAGCGCCGCACAGCGGCCCGCGCGGCAGCGGCGCCTACAAGCGCCGCTTGCTGCAACACCTGCTGGTCGGGCACCTGACCGCCCTCTGCCCGCAACTCCATTTCGCCGACTGCCTGCCATGACCTACTCGCCCCTCGCCCTGCTGGCCCGCGGCGAAGCCCGCTTCACCGGCGACCTGCCGCTGCCGCCGGGCACCCTGCACGCCATGGTGGCCGTATCGCCGCAGGCCCATGCCCGCTTCAGCCGCATCGACCACAGCGCCGCGCTGGCCGAACCGGGCGTCGTCGCGGTACTGACTGCAGCCGACATCCCCGGCACCAACGACATCGGCAACCTGTTCCGTGGCGAACCGCTGCTGGCAGTTGAGGAAGTGCATTGCGTCGGCGAGCCCTACGCCCTGGTCGTCGCCGACAGTGCCGATGCCGCCTGGCGCGGCGCCCGGAAACTCAGTGCCGACTGGCAGCCGCTGCCGGCCTTTTTCGATGTCCGCGCCGCCTACGCGGCCGACCAGCTGATCCAGCCACCACGCACCTTCGCGCTGGGCGATGTCGATGCCGCCTGGGCCGACTGCACCACCATCGTCAGCGGCCGCGTCGAACTCGGCTCAGCCGAGCACGTTTATATGGAAACCCAGTGTGCGCTGGCCATCCCGCGCGACGACGGCGGCTTGAAAATCCACGCCGCCACCCAGTCGCCGAGCGGCGTGCACAAGGCGGTCGCCGCCATCAGCGGGCTGCCCATGCACCTGGTCGACGTCGAGGTCGAGCGCCTGGGCGGCGGCTTCGGCGGCAAGGAGGAGCAGGCCACGCCGTGGGCCTGCCTCGCTGCGCTGGCTGCCCTGCGCCTGCGCCGGCCGGTGCGCCTGCAACTCGATCGCCCGGACGACATGCGGCTGACCGGCAAACGCCACCCCTATTCCGCCGACTACCGCCTCGGGCTCGATGCGCAGGGGAATTTCCTGGCCTACGAGGCCATGCTCTACCAGAACGCCGGCTGCACCGCCGACCTGTCCACGGCCATTCTCGAACGCTCGCTGTTCCACGCCACCAACGCCTACCGCCTGCCCAACGTCCGCGTCACCGCCGCCAGTTGCCGCACCAACCTGCCGTCGAATACGGCCTTCCGCGGCTTTGGCGCACCGCAGGCGATGTTCGTCCTCGAAGCCGCCATCCGCCGGGCCGCGCGGCAACTGGGCATCGCGCCGGAAAACCTGCAACGGCAGAATCTGCTGCGCATGGGGGATGCCTTTCCTTACGGCATGACGGCCGCCGACGACCGGGCGACCGCCAGCTGGGACGAACTGAGCAGCCATTTCGACCTGGCCGGACGCCAGCAGGCCGTGGCTGACTTCAATGCCAATGGCAGCCAATTGCGCAAGGGCCTGGCCGTGGTGCCGGTGTGCTTCGGCATTTCCTTCACCGCCACCCTGCTCAACCAGGCCGAGGCGCTGCTCCACGTCTACGCCGACGGTTCGGTCAGCATCACGACCGGCGCCGTCGACATGGGGCAAGGCGTGCAGCAGCGGATTCGCCGTGTCGTCGCGCTCACGCTCGGCGTCGACGAGGCCCGCGTCCATGTTGCCAGCACCAGCACGCGCAGCGTGGCCAACGTGTCACCGACCGCCGCCAGCACCGGCGCCGATCTCAATGGTGAAGCCGCCCGCCAGGCAGCCTTGCGCGTGCTGGCCGGCCTGCGCCCGCTGGCGGCCGAACTGCTCGCCTGCCCGCCCGAGGCGGTGGTTTTCGCCGACGATGCGGCGACGCAAGCCGATGGCCGACGCATCGCCTGGCCCGAACTGATCGTCGCCGCCTACGCCCGCCGCCTGCCGCTCTCGGCGCTGGCCCACTACGCCACGCCCGGCCTGCATTTCGACCCCTCCGCCAACCAGGGCCGGCCCTTTGCCTACCACGTCATGGGCGCGGCGCTGGTCGAAGCGACGGTGGATGTGCTGCGCGGCACCGGCCGCATCGACCGCGTCGCCGTGGTGCACGATGTCGGCCGCTGCCTGGACCCGGCCCTCGACCGCGGCCAGATCGAAGGTGCCGTCGTCCAGGGCATCGGCTGGATGACCTGCGAGGAAATCCTGCACGACGCGCAAGGCCGCCTGCTGACCGACACGCTGGCCAGCTACAAGATTCCCGATCTCTACGACGCCCCGGCCATCGACATCCGGCTGCGTCAGGATGCCGGAGCGGCCGGCCTGCTCGGCAGCAAGGCCGTGGGCGAGCCGCCGCTGGTCTATGGCCTGGGTGCCTATTTCGCCCTGCGCGCCGCCATGACCGCATGGCGCCCCTTGCCGGACGAGGTGCAGCAAACGCCGCTGACCGCCGAGCGCATCTTCACGCAGTTGCACGACCTATGACTGCAAAGGCCACACCCACCGCCGAGGCGCAAAGACGCCAAGGTAACGCAAAGGAGATTCAAGCCCGGATCACTCTCAGGGTTGGTCTTCCCGGTCTGGTTTTTCTTGGCAAATCTTTGCGCCCTCTGTGCCTCGGCGGTGGGTTTTCCGATTTGGAACGGTCTTTTCTGGAATGAAATGGCCAGTTCCTGCCGGCGACATGCTGCGCGCCGGCCTCATCTACGGCAGCGGCGACCTGCTGGCCAGCCTGATCAGCGGCGGCTTTTCACCCGCCCGGGCGATCGGCATGACGCTGATCGGCGGCCTGCTCTACGCGCTGGAAATCCACACCTGGTTCGGCTGGCTGGCCAAACGCTACCCGGAACCGGCCAGCCCCGGTCAACGCTGGCAACGCGCGGCGCTGGCCTGGTGCTGGTTCAACCCGCTGTGGATTGCCCGCCACGCGCTGTTCATCCGCCTGCTGGGCGGGCGAACGAATGAGATCGACTTCAGCCTGCTGACCATAGGCGCCACCTCCTTCGCGCTGAACATGCCGGTCGCGCTGGCCGCCAACTACCTGATCCAGAACCGCCTGGCCCTGCGCTGGCAGGTGATGGCCAGCGCCGGTTTTTCGGCCATCATGGCGGTCTATTACGCAATGAGCGAGGTGTGGTTTGGCTGAACGGGAAATCTGGCCGGCGCTGCAGCACGAACTCGCGGCCGGCCGCGCCTGCGCCCTGCTCGTCGTGTCCGAACACCGGGGCAGTTCGCCCGGCCGCCGGGGCATGCTGATGGCGGTCGGCCGGCATGGCCCGCTCGCCGGCACGATCGGTGGCGGCCAAGCCGAAACCACGATGGTCGCCGCCGCGCAAGCCGCCCTGCAGGCCGAAAACCTGCAGCCCTGGCGCCAGACGCTGATCCATCACGCCATGGACAGCAACGCCTCCGGCATGATCTGCGGCGGCCAGCAGACCGTCGTCGTCGGCTTCTGGCAACCCGGCCAGGCGCTCCCGGCAACAGGCGATCCCTGGTCGATCATTGGCGACGGCTGGGCTTACCACCACACGCCCGCCCAAAAATTCACCGCCTGCCTGATCGGTGGCGGCCATGTCAGCCTCGCCCTGTCGCGCCTGCTCGACCGGCTGGATTTCGAGGTGCAGGTATTCGAGGAACGCCCAGGCATCGCCACCTTTGTCGCCAACACCGCCGCCCACGCAAAACACCACACGCCCTACGCCAGCCTGGCCGATCAAGTGCCAGCAGGGAACAGGGTCTTCGTCGCCATCATGACCCACAGCCACGAACGCGATGCCGCCGCCCTGCACGCCCTGGCCGGCCGCCCGTTTGGCTACCTCGGCCTGCTCGGCAGCCGGCACAAGCTCAACTCATTGCTGGCCGGCGAGGCCCGGCCCGATTTCCTGCGCGCCCCGATGGGCTTGCCCATCGGCAGCCACACGGCGGAGGAAATCGCCGTCAGCATCGCCGCCGAAATGGTGGCCGTTCGGCACGCCATCGCCGGCAGTGAGGAATAGCCGACAACCCGCATAGACCGGCCGTCAACAGCCCCTTCCTGCCTCCTGCCGGCGGTTCAATTGCCCCCATGAATCCTGTGGACTTTCCAATCAAAAGGAGTATTCTGAAATCGAGTTCCGGCCAGTCGGCAGTTCGGCCGAAACGGTAGCAGTCAGATGATCGGAGGCTTCATGGCAGATAGTCCACCGCAGCACGAAGAGATGACCGGGTAGCACCCCAAACGGCGAATAGCCGATTGCCTTGGCCTAGCGTGCCGGGGTTCAAGATTGTCGAAGCCCATGCCTGAAACGCATGGGCTTCTTGCTTTTCAACGATGAAGTATTAACGACATGAGCGAAATCACCCTGATTGAAGTCGATAGCGCTGCCAACCCTTCCGTTGCGGTGATCTGGATGCACGGCCTCGGTGCCGATGGCAGCGACTTTGAGCCCATCGTTCCCGAACTTGGGCTCGCCGAGAGCCCCGCAGTCCGTTTCATCTTCCCCAACGCACCCTATCGGCCGGCGACCTGCAACGGCGGCTACGTCATGCGAGCGTGGTACGACATCATTTCGCTCGAACCGGACAGTCGCCAAATCGACGAAACCGGCCTGCTCGAATCGCGCGAAATCGTCCGCCAACTGATCCAACGGGAGGAGAAGCGAGGCATCCCCAGCCAGCGCATCTTCCTGGCCGGTTTTTCCCAGGGCGGCGCCGTCGCCTACCTGTCCGCACTGACCCACCCCGAACCACTGGCCGGCGTCATCGCCTTGTCGACCTACATTCCCGAAGCCAGGCTGATCACTGAAGACCTGTCCGCAGCCAACCGCCACATTCCACTCTTCGTGGCACACGGCACCGATGATGACGTGGTCTCGATCAAGCTCGGCCGGCAAGCCCTCGCCCTCCTTGAGCAGTGCGGCCTGAAGCCGGCTTGGCACACCTACGACATGCCGCACTCGGTCTGCATCGACGAGGTCCGGGACATCGGCACCTGGCTCAATGCCAGAATATCCGTACTGGAAGCAGCGCCCTGATTTACCCGGTGACAAAGCATGGCGGCCCAAAAACCGCCAAGCCTTCAGTGCCTGCCTATTTCTTCCACTTCGCCCATGGATCGGAACTGCCGGACGAGGGACTTGAACGACTCGACGCCCGCTTGCCCTGATCATGCTGCGCCGCCTTTCTGGCGCGCTTTTCCCGCAATCGCTCGGCGTCCTCCAGACTCAGTTCGGCTGGCTGCCCGGGCTTTTGATCCTGGGGAACAATGCGATCCCTGGGAGGCAATTCAAACTGCTCGGCAGACGCTCGCGGCAGATTCTTGAACTGATACAGGTAAAAGGCTTCAACCTTCTCCCGCGCCCAATCGGTCTTTTTTAGAAACTTGACGCTGGAATCAATACTGGGATTGGTGTTGAAGCAGTTGATATTCAGATAGGCGTACAGGATTTCAAAGCCGTAATAATCGACTATTTCAGTCAGCACTTGCTTCAAGCTGACGCCGTGCAGCGGGTTGTTCTTGTAATCAATATCAGTGTTCATCTGGCCGGACTCGGGGCGGAAATGAAAAAAACCCGCAAAGCATTGAGCTGTGCGGGTTTCCGTCTTCCTGTGAGAGCCGCATCTGGAACAGATGTGGTGGGCGGTACTGGGATCGAACCAGTGACCCCTGCCGTGTGAAGGCAGTGCTCTACCGCTGAGCTAACCGCCCTCACAGGAGGCGCGCATTTAACCACAATCGGGCCAGCGGGTCAAACGTGGGTCGGCTAGAATATTGGACTTTGCCTCAATAGATGCCGAATTCCATGAAGCCTGTCCGCACCCGTTTCGCCCCCAGCCCCACCGGTTACCTGCACATCGGCGGCGCCCGTACCGCGCTGTTCTCGTGGGCCTACGCCCGTCGCCATGGCGGCACCTTCGTTCTGCGCATCGAGGATACCGATGTCGCCCGCTCGACCCCCGAGGCCGTGCAGGCCATTCTGGATGGCATGCAGTGGCTGGGCCTCGAACACGACGAAGGCCCGTTCTACCAGATGCAGCGCATGGATCGCTACAAGGAAGTCATTCAGCAGATGCTGGCTTCCGGCCATGCCTACCATTGCTACACCAGCAAGGAAGAACTCGATGCGCTGCGCGCCGAACAGGAAGCGCAGAAGATCAAGCCGCGCTACGACGGCCGCTGGCGCCCGGAAGACGGCAAGACCCTGCCGACGCCGCCGGCCGATGCCGCCCCGGTCATCCGCTTCAAGAACCCCAAGGATGGCGTCGTCGCCTGGGACGACCAGGTCAAGGGCCGTATCGAGATTGCCAACGGCGAACTGGATGACCTGATCATTGCCCGCGCCGACGGAACGCCGACCTACAATTTCTGCGTCTGCGTCGATGACTGGGATATGGGCATCACCCACGTCATTCGCGGCGACGATCACGTGAACAACACGCCGCGCCAGATCAACATCCTCAAGGCGCTGGGCGCCGATGTGCCGACTTACGCTCACCTGTCGATGATCCTCGGCGACGACGGCGCCAAGCTGTCGAAGCGCCATGGTGCCGTTTCTGTCATGCAGTATGACGATGACGGCTTCCTGACCGAAGCCGTGATCAACTATCTCGCTCGCCTGGGCTGGTCGCACGGCGACGACGAGGTGTTCTCGCGCCAGCAGTTCGTCGAATGGTTCGATCTTGATCACATCACTGCCTCGGCAGCCCAGTTCAATACGGAAAAATTGCTGTGGCTGAACCAGCATTACATGAAGCAACTACCTCCGGCCGAACTCGCCGCCAAGGTCAAACGTCGCCTGGCAGCTCGCGGCATCGACACTGACCAGGGCCCCGACCTGCAAACCGCTGTCGCCCTGTACGTGGACCGCTGCAATACGCTGAACGTGCTGGCCGACGCCGTCGAGGTTTTCTACTCCCACGTCACCCCGAATCCCGAGCTACTGGCCCAGCACCTCGCCGACGATGCCCGCCCGGCGTTGGCCGATTTCGCTGCCGGTATCGCCAGCGTGGCCTGGGAAATTCCGGCCATCAATGCATTGATCAAGGAGTCGGTAACCAAGCATGGCCTGAAGATGCCCAAGCTGGCCATGCCCCTGCGTGTAATCCTCACCGGCCAGGCCCAGACGCCGGCGGTCGATGCCGTGATCAGCCTGATCGGTCGCGACAAGGTGGTAGCCACGCTCGCACACTATCTCTAAAAAATCGCGAAAGGCCCTTTACAAGGCCCAATGAGGTCCCTATAATGCGGCCTTCTTTCGCGGCGGGGGTATAGCTCAGCTGGGAGAGCGCTTGCATGGCATGCAAGAGGTCAGCGGTTCGATCCCGCTTACCTCCACCAAAGCGCGAAAGAAAAAGTCCGGGTCCCCATCGTCTAGAGGCCTAGGACACCGCCCTTTCACGGCGGTAACTGGGGTTCGAATCCCCATGGGGACGCCAAGTATTTGGTAGTGCAAGTCAAAGTGCGGAGTGGTAGTTCAGTCGGTTAGAATACCGGCCTGTCACGCCGGGGGTCGCGGGTTCGAGTCCCGTCCACTCCGCCAAAAATAAGGAAACCAGCTTCGGCTGGTTTTTTTATGCCCGCTTAAAAAGCGGGCCTTGGGCTGCGCGGTATAATCCCACTCTTCGATTCACCCGAGCCAGGCACGCCATTCATGCAGCACCGCAACACTCTGTCGCCCCTGCTCAAACTGCGTCAAGCCAGCCTGACGATCGCCCTCAGCCTTCTGATAGCGCCGGCCTTCGCCCAACTGGGCGAACAATCGACATTTCCCTCACTGAGCATGCCTTCGCTCCTGGAGGTACCCGCTGCCCGTAGCGATGACACGCTGACCGTACAGGAAATTCAGGGCGCTCCGCAATTGCCGGTGAGCATCGACCTGACCGTTCGCGAAAACAACCTGTGGGACCGCATTCGCAACGGTTTTGCGATGACCGACCTGAACGACGACCTGGTCCTGCATTACCAGCAGTGGTACCAGAACCGGCCGGATGCCTTGCGCCGCATGGTCGAACGCAGCCGTCCCTATCTCCACCACATCGTCGAGGAATTGGAAGCGCGCGGCATGCCGACCGAACTGGCGCTGCTCCCCATGGTGGAAAGCTCGTTCAACCCCAACGCCTACTCGCGCGCCCACGCCTCGGGCCTATGGCAATTCATCCCGGCCACCGGCAAGCGTTTCAATCTCGAACAGAACTGGTGGCGCGACGAACGCCGCGACATCGTCGCCTCGACGAATGCCGCGCTCGACTACCTGCAGACCATCTATGACATGCACGGCGACTGGCATCTGGCGCTGGCCTCGTACAACTGGGGCGAAGGTGCCGTCAAACGGGCCATCGTCAAGAACGAATCGCGCGGTCTGCCCACCGACTATCCCAGCCTGAACATGCCGAACGAAACACGGCATTACGTCCCGAAACTGCAGGCCTTGAAGAACATTTTCGGCAATGCTGCGCTGATTTCCCGGCTTGGCCTGCCCTTCATTTCGAACGAGCCCTATTTCGCGACGCTGGAAAGCCCGCGGCCGATCGACGTAAAAACCGCTGCCCACCTGGCCAACATGTCGGTCGAGGAATTCCAGCGCCTGAATCCGTCCCACAACCGGCCGATCATCAAGGCGGATACCCCGGTCGTCATTCCCGCCGACAAGGTGGACAGCTTCCGCAGCAAACTGCACGATAGCCGGGTGCCGCTCACCCAGTGGCAGGCCTATACGGTCACCTCGGCCGAACGCCTGGAGCAGATTGCGGCCCGCTTCAACACAAGTGCAGGCGAACTTGCCCGGGTTAACGGCTTGTCCGAGAAGGTTCGCCTCGGTGCCGGCTCAACGTTGCTGGTGCCCGGTGATGGCAGCGCCTCGGGGCTGACCTCCCTGCTCAATGCAGCGACGCCGCAGCACATCATCGAACCTGAACGCGCCGCCCGGGCCTGCGGCAAGTCGGCCAAGCGCGGCGCAAAACCTTGTGTGGTACGTGAGAATACTGCTGCGGCCAAAAGCAGCGCGACCAGCAAGCGGATCACCGCCGGGGGCGACAAACCTGGTGCAAAAACTGTCGCCAAGAGCATCGATAAAGCCCAACCCAGAACGGGGGGCAACAAATCCTCAGCCGCCAAGCCGGGCACCGCAACGGGGAAACAGACAAGCAAGACCGCCCCGAAAAAACGGAACTGACTACCCGATGAGGTGGCAACTCACCGAGTGGGTTGCCGACACCCCGGAGACACCAGGATAGCGGCTTCGGCAAACATCCATGGCGTGCGGGCAGCGTGGGTGAAAATGACAACCGGCCGGCGGATTGGCCGGTGACGGCGTTTCACCAGGCAGGCGAATCACGACAGCCGTTGCCTCCAACCGGGGCGCCGGCACCGCCGACAGCAAGGCCCGGGTGTAAGGATGTTGCGGCTTGCGCAGCACCTCTTCAGCCCTGCCCTGCTCGACGATACGCCCGAGATACATCACCGCGACATCGTGCGCCAGGTACTCGACCACCGCAAAATTGTGGGTGATGAACAGGTAGGCAATACCCAACTCGCCCTGCAGTTTTTTCAACAGATTGAGAATCTGGGCCTGTACCGACACATCGAGCGCCGAGGTCGGCTCATCGCAGATCAACAATTCGGGCTGCACCGCCAGCGCCCGGGCAACGGCGATACGCTGGCGCTGGCCACCGGAAAACTCGTGCGGATAGCGATCGATCGCCTCATCCGGCAAGCCCACCTGAGCCAGCAGTGCAACAACAGCGGCACGGCGGGATGCCGTATCGCCAACCACGCCCAGCGACTCCATCCCTTCGGCAATGATTTCGCCGACCCGCAGGCGCGGATTCAGCGAAGCGAACGGATCCTGAAAGATCATCTGCATGTGGCGACGTACTGCCCGCAGGCGACGCCCCTTCAAGCCGACCAGCTCAGTGTCGCCCAGGCGAACCGACCCGGCGCTCGGCGCGATCAGCTGCAACAAGGCCTTGCCCACCGTCGTCTTGCCGCAGCCGGATTCACCAACCAGGGCCAGCGTCCGTCCCGGCGAAATAGCCAGCGAGACGCCATCGACCGCCCGCACATGGCCGACCGTGCGCTGCAGGAAGCCCTTGCGGATGGGGAAATGCACCTGCAGTCCGTCGACTGCCAGGAAATCCTGGCCGGTGGCGACAGCGAGTTCCAAAACCTCATGACGCGCCCCGTCCGCAGCCGACGCTTCGCCCTGCCAGTGACAACGCACCGCATGCCCGTCCCGGCTGCGCCACGGCGGCGACTGCTCGCGACAAACCGGCATGACCTGGGCACAACGCTCGGCGAAACGGCAGCCGGAAGGCATGGCGGCGAGCGAGGGAACCTGGCCGGGAATGGTGGTCAGGCGCTGGCCGCGCCGCGAAATGTCGGGCAGCGCCTCGAACAGGGCCTGCGTATAGGGGTGGCGCGGGCGGCTGAAAAACGCTTCGCGGCTGGCCACCTCGACCAGTTCGCCGGCGTACATGACACCAATGCGATGCGCCATCCGGGCAACGACACCCAGATCGTGGGTGATGAGCAGGATGGCCATTCCGCGTTCCACCTGCAGGCTGGACAACAGGTCGAGAATCTGCGCCTGAACGGTCACGTCGAGCGCGGTCGTCGGCTCGTCGGCGATCAGGAGTTCCGGCTCGCCAGCCAGGGCGATGGCGATCATCACCCGCTGCTTCATGCCGCCGGAAAACTGGAAGGGGTATTCATTCAGGCGGCGCTCCGGATCGGCAATGCCGACCTGGCGCAGCAAGTCGACCATGCGTGCGGTCGCCTCGGCCCCAGCCATACCCAGATGGCGCCAGAGCACCTCGCCGATCTGCTGGCCGACGGTGAGCACCGGATTGAGGCTGGTCGCCGGCTCCTGGAAGATCATCGCCATCCGGCCGCCACGCCAGGCGCGCATGTCGGCCTCGGACAAGGCCAGCAGGTTCTCGCCGTCGAGCGACACCTGGCCGTCGAGAATGCGCCCAGCCGCCGGCAGCAGGCGCATGATGCCCTGCGCCGTGGCCGACTTGCCGCAGCCGGACTCGCCGAGCAGGGCGAAGGTTTCGCCCTTCGCAATCGCAAAGGAAATACCATCCACCGCCACCAGCGTGGTCTTGCCGGAGGTAAAACCAAGGCGGAGGTTTTCAACCTTCAACATCAAGCGGCCCTCGGGTCGAATGCATCGCGCACGGCGTCGGCGAACAGGTTGGCGGCCAATACGAGAATGAACATCGCAGCAAAGGCCGCCGCCAGGGACCACCAGACGACCGGCTCGCGGCCCAGCTCCATGCGGGCGTTGTTGATCATGGTGCCGAAGCTGGTCATGCTCGGATCGACGCCGATGCCGACGTAGGACAGCACAGCCTCGGCCAGCACCAGGCCGGAGAAATCCATGACCAGCGCGATGATGACGATATGCATCAGGTTGGGCAGGATATGGCGGACGATGATGCGCCAGTTCGACACGCCGAAGGCCTGCGCCGCCTGGATGTACTCCAGCTCGCGCAGCTTCAGCGTCTCGCCACGCAGCAATCGGCACAGTCCGGTCCAGCTGGTGATGCCGAGGATGAAGCACAGCGCCAGCAGGCGCAGGTCGGCGCGTTCGGCGGCAGTCGAGAACCACTGCGGATGGGTGTCGATGACCACCTGCATCATCAACACGGCAGCGGCGATGAGCAGCACGCCGGGAATCGAGTTGAGCACGGTGTACAGGTACTGGATCAGGTCATCGACCCAACCGCGGAAATAGCCGGCGACGATGCCGAGCAGGACGGCCACGGGGAGCATGACCAGCGTCGTGACCAGGCCGATGATCAGGCCGGTGCGTACGCTCTTGAGGATTTGATAGAGCACGTCCTGCCCGACCTTGTCGGTACCGAACACGTGGTACTGGCCGGACAGCCAGAACAGGGGCACGACAACCAGCAGCATCAGGCCGAGCGTGAGCAGCACCGCGTTCCAGGCAAAAGCCGTCTCGCCGCGCCAGATTTTCTGCCAGCCTGAAGCCGCCGTGCTGTCACCCCGGCCGACAACGACCGAAGCCATCCCCGCCACCGCCAGCCAGCCAAGGAAAGCCAGCACGCCGATACGAAAGGCAGTGAAGCTTGCATCGGCCACCACCTCGTCCTCACGTTCGCCGAGATGCTGGCCACCATGCTTGAGGCGCGGGTAGTCGCGCACCGAGCCCTGGCCCGGCACGTCGATGGTTTCCTTGGCATACAGGCGGGTGGCGAACGGCTCCGAATAGGTTTTCTCGCTGCGTGTGCGCAAGGGTGTCGCCACGGCATCGAGTAGCGACAGCACCTCGATGGCGTACTGCACCTTCTGGCCCGGCTTGCCTTCCAGCGCCACCCGGTAATGCAGGGAATCGAGCAGGCCGATCACAATGAAAGCGAGCAGCACGGTAGCCGAGGCCATGCCGACCCGATTGGCACCAACCCGGCGCCACGCCGAGAGCAGGGGCGGATCCCGTGCGATCAACAGGCCAACGCCAATCCCGGCGGCGACAAGCAGCCAGATCAGCAGGTCGGACCACAGGATGACGATCTGGAAGCCCATCATTCGAAGCGTATCCGTGGATCGACCAGCGTGTAGGAGATATCGGTCATGATC
>JAEUOE010000178.1 GCA_016790885.1 Dechloromonas sp.
CCGTTGATCCAGCGCAGGCGGCGGCCGCTGCTGCTGCGGATTTCGCCGTTGACGGTCAGGGCTGCCCCGGTGTCGTCGCCCTTGGGGGCGAACCACGGGTTGCGCTGGCGTTGCTGGTCGAGGTTGGCGCGTTGCTGGGCGTCGAAGAACAGGCGGCCGAGCGGGAGCGTGTCGGCCTGCAGGGAGGGGGCGATGACTAGCAGAAGGGCGACGAGGCCGGGGCGAACGGGCAGGCGCATGCTCACCCCTTGCCGCCCGGGCGGTGGGCGGTCAGCCAGTCCAGTTCGCAATCGCCATTGAGTGCCGCGTTCGTTTCGTGATCGCTGGCGGTGGCGGGGGGCAAGGCCAGTTTGCAGTTGCGCACGATGACCAGGGCCTTGCCTTCATGCTGAAGGCGATCCAGAAAGTTGAGCAGGTCGCCTTCATGCACCAGGCGGAGCTGGAGGCGCAAGGGGCTGTTGAACCAGTTGTAGCCAGCGCTGCCGTTGGCTTGCAGTGCGGTCTGCGGGGCGAATTCGTACTTCATGCCGGGGATGCGCAGTTCGCGCTGGAGAGTGCCGAGTTGTTCCGTCCAGTCGAGGCGTTTTTCCTCGCCGAGGATGCTGCTGTCTCGCAGGCGTTGCAGCAACTGGCCGCGCTCCTTGATGTCGAGTTCGTCGCTGCGGAACTGGCGCAGGCGTGCTTCGCTGCGCAGCTTGGCTTCGTTGGCCCGGTCGCGCTCGATCTGGGCCCGCTGGGCGTCGCGATGGGTCGCCCAGGCCAGCGCACCGGCGATGCCGCAGAGCAGCAGCAGGATGGCGAGGGGCAGGGCCAGTCTGTGGAAGTCGCGGTTGCTCAGCTTCATGGCGTGTGCTTCCGTACGATCTCGACCGTGAACTGGCGCGGCTGCGCCGCTTCGTCAGTGCCGTCGCCGCCACGCAGTGCGCTGCCCGGTTCGATGTCGAAGGGGCGTTGCTGCACGGTGATGGACATGCCGGGTTGGCCGTGCAGGGCTTCGACGAAGTTGTCGAAGAGGCCGAGCACCTTGCGTGGTTCGGTCTGGGACAGGGTGATCGCGCCACGGACGATGGTCACCTCCCGGTTTTCGTCCTTCTGGCCCGGGGCGTAGGGCGCCTGGTTTTTCCATTCAATGCTTTCCAGCTTGATCGCCGGCACCCGTTCAAGCGCCTGGCTGACCAGGCTGAAAGACGGCCCCGGCTGGCGTTGCAGGCGGCTCAGCTCGCTGTAGCGGGTGGTCAGCTGGCGCAGCGTGTCGTTGTCGACATCCAGTTGTGGCAGGGTGCTGGCAACTTCCCGATAGCGCTGGTTCAGTTCGCCATCGCTGGCCGTCAGGGCTTGTGCTTCCTCGCGCAAGGCGTGGGCATCGTAGGCCTGCTTGGCGGAGAAGAGCGCGCTGCTGAGCAGGGCGACGAGTCCGGCCGCGATCAGGGCGTGGCGAATCCGGGAGAGATGGAAATGATGGCGGTGGGTTTCGTTGGCGAACTGTTGCCGCGGGGCAGCAATGGCCAGCAGGTGCATGAACAGAACATCTGCGTGGTTGTCTTCGGGCGGGGTGTGGAGGCCGAGCTTGCCGGCAGCGGTGTGGCTGTCGATGAGGCGGAAACTGAGCTGGCCGCGGTCCGGGCAGGTTTTTTCAATGGCCGGCAGGGTGGACGGATGGGCAACGATGAATACCGGCAGGGATTCGTCGCGGCCGATCAGGCGCTGACCGATCAGGTATTGATGGAGTTTGCCGGCTTCGGCGGCAAAGGTGCTGGCGATGCCGGCAATGCTGCTGTCGGCGAGCGGTGCCATGCGCGAGAAATAGGTCTGGCCATCGACCAGGTAGGTCGAGCGGATCGAATGATCCTGCATGCTCAGCAGCAGGGAGCGCCCTCCGGATAGCCCCAGTTTTTTGAGCAGCAGGCCGCCGAGTTGCGACACGCTGTAGATGCCGGCAAGGGCGACCTCGGCTGCGTTCAGGCGCTGCAGCCATGGTTCGAGGTGAGCCGGGTCGGTCAGCGCCGAGAGGAGCAGTTTTTCATTCTTGCGCTGATTCTTTTCGTAGCCGAGCGAGGTCGCCATCGCCAGCGGGCTGCCAAGAAATTGCTGGCCGATCTTGCGGGTGATCAGTGCTGTGCGGTCGGCACCGCGCAGGAAGGGGATGGTTTCATGGGCATGCCCTTCTTCGGCAACATTGACCAGCAGCGCAAAACGATCCTTTGTGCGGGGGGCCAGGTAGTGCGTGAATCCGGCGAGGCCCTCGTCGTCGTTGTCGAACACTTCCTCACATGACAGGCTGCCGTTCTGCCAGGCGTAGGCCGACAGGCGGTGCGTGTTGAGATAGAGGAAGTGATTTTTCACGTTTTGATTTTACTGATGACGTCGTAGATCGGGCCAATCACCGACAGCATGATCCAGCCGAGCAGGGCGCCCATGAACAGGGTCAGCATCGGTTCGATCAGGGTCTGCGCCTTGCTCACCGATTCCTTGACGTCGCGGTTGTAAAAGTAGCTGACGTTGAGCAGTGCCTTGTCGAGACCGCCGGTGCTTTCGCCGATGCGCAGCATGCGGACGACCAGCGGCGGGAACAGCCCGACATCGTGGAAGGCGCCGGCGACGTTGTGACCCTCGCGGATCGATTGCTCGACACGCTCCAACCCGCGGCGAATGACGTGGTTGCCGACGATGTGCTGGGTGGTGCGGATCGACTCGAGGACGGGAATGCCCGAGGCGTAGAGCATGGCGAAGGTGCTGGCGAAGCGCGACAGGATGATCTTGTTGAGGATCGGCCCGAGCACTGGCAGGCGCAGCTTGATGCCGTCGAAGCGCAGGCGGGCCAGCGGGTTGGTGCGGACGAGTTGCAGCCCGATCAGGCCGGCGACGAGCGGGGTGGCGAGGAACAGGTACCAGTAATTGACCAGCAGGTCGGAAACGAAAAACAGCACCTGGGTGTGCGGCGGCAGCGTCTGGCCCATGTTGCGCACGAAGACCTTGAGCTGGGGCACCATGTAGATCATCAGGAAGAAGGTGGCAGCGAGCACGATGGTGGCGACGAAAGCCGGGTACATCAGCAGCTTCTTGGTGTGCGAGGCCAGTTCGTCTTCCCACTTCAGCGAGTCGCTCAGGTTGGCCAGCACCTCCGGCAACTGGCCGCTTGCCTCGCCGGCGCGGATCAGGTTGCTGAACACCTGGCTGAACACCTCGGGGTGCTCGGCCATTGCCTGCGACAAGGTTTGCCCGCCCTCGATGCCTTCGATCAGGCCGGCGATCACCTCGCGAAAACGTGGATGCTCGATCGAATCGCGCAGATCGGTCAGTCCTTCCAGGATGGGCACGCCAGCCCGGGTCAGCTGTTCGAGATGGAAGCAGAAATTGATCAGCTCCGGACGCGGCACGCCGCGCGGGCCGAACAGGCTCTTGTGCTGGATCGGATGGCCGGTGACCAGATCCAGGTTCATGCGCTTGAGGCGCATTTCAAGGTCGATCAGGTTGATCGCGTCGAGGCGCCCGTAGGTCATTCGCCCTTCCGCACTGACGGCCTTGTAGTCGAAGATCATGGCTACATCCGGTCGGTCAGGTCGACCACGCGGGCCAGTTCTTCCAGCGAGGTCACGCCGTTGAGGACACGCAGCATGCCGTCGTCGGCCAAGGTCGTGAAGCCCTGGAGCAGGGCGCGGCTGCGGATTTCATGCGTGGTCGCCCGGCGGGCGATCAGTTCGTCGATGCCGGCATCGATGCGCAACAGTTCCATGATCGCCACCCGGCCGCGGTAGCCCTGGAAGTCGCACAGTTCGCAGCCGGTGGCGCGGAATAGCACCGGGCGCGGGCCTTCGCCCAGCGAGCCGAGCAGGCGGATTTCGTGCGGCTCGGCATGGTAGGGCGTCTTGCAGTGCTCGCACAGGCGGCGGATCAGGCGCTGGGCGATGATGCCGATGATGTTGCCGGCCATGATATCGGGCAGCACGCCGATGTCGAGCAGGCGCGGCACGGCGCCGATTGCCGAGTTGGTGTGCAGGGTCGTATACACCTGATGGCCGGTCATCGCTGCGCGGAAGGCCATCTCGGCAGTTTCGGCATCGCGCACCTCGCCGACCAGGATGACGTCCGGGTCCTGGCGCATCATCGAGCGGATGCCATTGGCGAAATCGAGCTTGGCGGTTTCGGCGACGGAAGTCTGGCGGACCATGGCCATCGGGTACTCGACCGGGTCTTCGAGGGTCATGATGTGGATGCCCTCGCTGTTGATGTGGTTCAACACCGAGTACAGCGTGGTCGTCTTGCCACTGCCGGTCGGGCCGGTGACCAGGATGATGCCCTCCGGCCGGGAGATCATCAGCTTCAACTGGTGCAGGTGCTCTTCGGCCAGGCCCAGGCCTTCGAGCGGCACGATGCCCTTCTGGCGGTCGAGAATGCGCAGCACGATGTTCTCGCCGTGGATGGTCGGCTGGCTGGCGACGCGGAAATCGATGGGCCGGCCGGATACCGTCAGGCTGATGCGGCCGTCCTGCGGG
This sequence comes from Dechloromonas sp., assembly GCA_016790885.1. GTDB lineage: Bacteria > Pseudomonadota > Gammaproteobacteria > Burkholderiales > Rhodocyclaceae > Azonexus. Next base: position 4,494 of record JAEUOE010000178.1, read on the forward strand.
GCGCGCATTTCGGCGATGTTCATGCCGGAGAGCACCTTGATGCGCACGGTCATCGCCGGCCAGTAGGATTTATGCAGGGCGCGGATCTGGCGCAGCATGCCGTCGATGCGGTAGCGGATGCGCAGGAAGTTGGCTTCCGGCTCGAAGTGGATGTCGGAGGCCTCGCGCTTCACCGCATCGGTCAGGATCGAGTCGATCAGGCGGACGACTGGCTGGCTGTATTCGTCGGCGGTGGTGGACAGGCTCTGCCAGTCGATCTCGCCGGTTTCGATTTCGTGCAGGATGCCGTCGATCGACAGTTCGTGGCCGTAATACTGGTCGATGGCATGGTCGATTTCCGACTCGCCGGCGAGCAGTGTGTCGATCTCGGTGCCTTCTTCGAGTTGGGCGCGTACCCGGTCGAGGCCGACGATGTCGTTGACGTCGGAAATGGCCAGCGCCAGGCGCCGGTTCTGGATGTCGTAATCGAGCGGCAGCAGGTGGTGGCGCTTGGCCAGTTCGCGTGGCACCAGCTTGAGGGCCTGCGGGTCGACCACGGCATTGCGCAGGTCGATGCTCTGCTTGCCCAGGCTTTCCGACAGGGCCTGGCGCAGCGTCGCTTCGGTGACAAAGCCGAGCGATACCAGCAGCTTGCCAATCGGCTGGTTGCACTTCATCTGCTCCAGCAGCGCGATACGCAACTGGTCTTCCGACAGGATGCCTTCGGAAATCAGGATTTGCCCGAGGGGGCGGCGCTGGGCAACCGATGTATTCATCCCGGGCTCACCGTGCCTGCTCGGGAGACAGTTCGCCCAGGCGCTTATCGACGCCGGCCGGGTCGAAGGCTGCCGGGCGCCGGGCCGCCGCTTCCAGGGCCATGCGGTAATGCTGGCCGGCCAGGCGCGGCTGGCGCAAATGATCGAGGCTGACCGCCAGGTTGAACAGGTAGTCCGGGTTGTCGCCATCGGCGGCGACTGCGTTGAAATAGACCTGTTGCGCCTCCGGCCAGCGGTTCTGCCGGGCGTACAGGTTGCCCAGGGCGAAATTGAGTGCCGCCGATTCCGGTTGCGCCGAGAGCAGGCTCTTCAGGCGGCTTTCGGCGGTTTGCGGATCGGCCTCGGCCGCGCTGCCGCTCAAGGCAGCAGCCTGCGTGGCCGGATCGCTGGGGTTGGCGACCAGTGCGCGCTGGCGCAGCGCTTCGGCGTCGGCGCTACGACCCTGGCGCTGGGCGATGGCGGCCAGTGCCAGCAAGGCATCAGTATTGTTCCGGTCACGTTGCAGGGTGGTCTCGAATTCCCGACGGGCCAGTTCGATATTGCCTTGCTGCAGGCTGGCCTGGCCGCGCGCCAGGCCCGGGTCGACTTCCGGGCGGCTACGGGTGAGCCGGATGGTCGTGGCGTTACCCGGGTCGTTGGCCAATGCCGGACGGGCAGGTGGGGCTTCCTGGCGTGGCGCGAAGAGTACGGGCTCCTCAGCCCGCGTTGTGGTTTGCACCTGGGGCACCGTGGCTGCCGGCGCCGGAACGGGAAGTGCGGGAGCCGGTGGCGGTGAGGCAAAGGGGGCGCTGTTCGCCATGGAGCCGCGGTTCAGGCTGTTCAGCTCGTACCATACATACCCACCAATGCCGATGCCGGCAATGCCCAGCGTGCCGAGAGCCAGCCATAGCGGCAGGCGCGAGGGCGGCGTGGCGGCCGGCATTTGTTTGGCGGCGAAGGCGTTGCGCGCAGTATCGCGCCTGGCCTGGTCGGCCGCTTGGGAAGCGGGAGCTTGTGCCGCCGCATTTTGCGTCGGTGAGGCGGGCGTCCTGGGAAGCGGCGTACTGGCCAGGTCGGCATCGACCGCATCGATATAGTTGGCCAGGTCCGGCAGCGGATTCGTTACCGCGCTGCCGGTGTCGCCGCCGAGTGGCTCCAGGCTGAGGGTCGATTCGGGCGAGGTGGCGGGAGCGATGCCGAACTGGGCGCGGGCCGCTTCCTGCTTTGCTGTCTCGGCCCGCTTCAGGGCATCCATCAACAGGCTCATGCGCGGCCCTCAGCGGCTGGGAACGACGTTGAAAGGCTGCGCTTCGTTCGGCTGGGCGAAGAAGTTGTCGCCCGGCAGGTAGCCTTTCAGGGTGGCGTAGTCACCATCGAGGCTGGCGTCCTTGATGACGACGGGACGGAGCAGGATGACCAGCTCGGTTTTCTGCGATGCGTTATTGCGATTGTTGGCCACTTCGCCAAGAACCGGAATCTGGCCGATCAAGGGGACGCGCTGGGTCTGGTAGTCGATCCGATCCTCCATGAGTCCGCCAAGGACCGCGATATTGCCGCTCGCCACCCGCATGATGGATTCGATTTCCTTGGTGCGGATCACCGGCACCAGGTTGTTGATGCCGTTTTTCCGGAGATCCGGGTTGGGGTCGGCAACTTCGCGGGAAATCGACGTGATGGTTGGCCGCACGTTGAGCGTGATGGCATCGGTCTCGCTGATCTGTGGTGTGACGCTGACCACCAGGCCAACCGAAACCGACTGCGGGGTGGTGGTGTAGGTCGTCGTGGCGCCGAAATTGGCGGTCGTGGTGGTGTCGGCCTTGACGTTGAAATAAACGTAGTTTTCGACCACCTTGAGCAGGGCCGTCTGGTTGTTCATGACCGACAGGCGTGGGCTGGAAAGAACCTTGGTGGTGCCGAAGGTATTCAGCATGGTGATCGCCGCCGTCGGGTCGCCACCGGTATAGCTCAGATTGACGGCATTCTTGGTCAGCGCATCGCCAGTGAACAGGAACTTGCCGCCACTGGTCAGCTTGCTCCAGTTGATGCCTTGCTGGTAACCGTCGTTCAGGGTGACTTCGACGATGGTCGCTTCGATCAATACCTGGCGGCGGGCCGAGTTGCCAACGCGGTCGAGAAATTCCTGGATACGGTCGTGCTGTTTCTGGGTGGCGCGTACCGTGATCACGCCGCTCTCGGCATTCATGATCACCGAGGCCGCTTCGCGGAAGGTGCTGTGGCGAACCAGCGTGGTGCCGGTGGCCTGGCTGGTCGAGTTGGGCGATGGGTTGCCTTGCAGTGCGTTGGCAATGGCCTGGGCGGCCCGCCTGCCGGTTTGTGGCAGGGCGGCGGCGCCGGTGGCGGTCTGCTCGTTGGCCTGCTCGTAGCTGGTTTCGCTCGAACCTTCCGGCAGCACCTTGTCAGTCTCGCGCAGGATGTCCTTGATGTTCTTTTCCAGCGACTCCCAGAACTGGTTCCTGGAGGTGTTCTCGATGCGCGTGTTCGAGATGTTGCCGCCGCTGGCCCCGGTGGCTGGGGCCGCGCCGCTGCCGGTCGGCAGGCCGGTGGCGATCTGGGTATTGGCCGATACGGTGCCCGTCACGTTGCGGGCCATGTTCACGTAGTCCACCTTGTAATGCTTGAGGAATGGCGAATCGGGCATCACGGCCAGATTCGGGCCATCCAGTTCAAAGCGCATGTCGACCTGCTTGGCGATGCGGGTCAACAGTTGTGGCAGGGTCTGGTCGATGGCATTCAGGGTGACGTTGCCGCTAATGCCGGGGTGAATGTCGACATTGACTTTGGCATCGCGGGCGAGGGCAAAGAGCAGGTCGCGCACGGGTACATTGTTGACGACCACGCTGTAGGTTTCGGCCTTGCGGGTCGGGCGTGGTTTGGGCAGGGCCAGTGTTTGCTGGACGGGCGGTGGGATACTGCCGGTTGCGGCAACCGGGGCGTTGTCGCCATTCAGGTGGCCTTTGAGCGGCTCGCGGGGTGTTGGGGCCGCGCAGGCTGCCATCAGGAGGGCGGCAAGTGATGTGCAGATGTATCCGATTCTCATCGGTTTGGCCTTGTCTGAGCGGTGATGAGCGCATGTTGTTTGACTATCGTCAAGATGCTAGCACGTAACGCCGGCCTGCCGCATCGTTTGTGCCGGGCGGCGGCTAGCGCAACTTGCTGACTTGCCTGGGAAAGGGCTGGATGGCCTTGATGGTTTCCGGCAGGGCCTGCATGGCGGCGATGGCTTCCTCGCGCGTGGCGAAGTCGCCGTAGATTACGCCGGTGCGGTCGCGTCCGGACAGGCTGGAGCGGTAGACGCGAATATGGGCTGGTTCGAGAACCGCGATGGCGCGGGCCAGGAAGCCTTCGACCTCGCCGGTATGTGTCGAATCGGTAGCGAGCAGCTGGATGAAGTAATGGGTGCGTGGGGCATCCTTGATCCATTCCTCGTATTGGAGGAGGTGCTGGCGGGTCAGCGGGCCGAAGCGGATTGTGTCCAGAGGGGCTGGGGTGACCGGTGTTTCGGTGCGCGTGGCGGGGGCTTTGCTCGCTTCGTCATTTGCTTGTTTCGCCGGGGCTGCTGCGTCGGATGATGATGTCCGGGAGCCGAGGTTGACGGTCATGGCGATGAGCAGGGCGGCGACAGCGGCGCCGGCCAGGCCCCACAGCAAGGGCTGCGCGTTGAAGCCGGCCTTGGCTTGGAGCGGCGAGAAGCGGGCGTCCTGTTCGGCGGTTTTGACTTCGTTGGCATCGACCTGATGATTGCCGCACGAATAGGCAGCGAGCAGGGCTTTGTCGGCAATGATGTTAATACGCCGCGAGAGGCCTTCGGAAATCCGGGTGATCATCCGGATCGCTTCGTCGGTGAACGGGTTGGGGCCGTGGTAGCCGGCGGCACGCAGGCGGAATTCAATATAGGCGGCAACGTCCGGCTGCTTGAGCGGGGTCAGGTTGAAGTGCTGGGTGATGCGCTCGCGCAACTGGCGCATGTCGGTGGCGGCCAGGCGTTCGTCCAGTTCCGGCTGGGCGAAGAGGGCGATCTGCAGCAGCTTGGTTGCCTTCGATTCGAGATTGGAAAGCAGGCGGATCTCTTCCAGTGATTCTGCCGGCATGGCGTGTGCTTCGTCGATCAGCAGCACGACGCGCTTGCCTTCGGCGTAGCGGGTGATCAGCGCGTCCTGCAGGGCGCGGGTCAGCGAGTGGGTGGCCTTGCCATCGGTCGGGATGCCCAGTTCATCGGCGATGGCACCGAGGATTTCCTGGCGCGACAGTGACGGGTTGGCCAGGTACAGGGTTTCGACATGGGGCGGCAGGCGTTCGAGCAGCATGCGGCAGAGCATGGTCTTGCCGCTGCCCACCTCGCCGGTGACCTTCACGATGCCTTCGTCCTGGGTGATGGCGTAAATCAGCGCATCGAGCGTCGGGCCGCGGTTGGCGCCGGTGAAGAAGAAGTCGGTATGCGGCGTGATGCGGAACGGCGGCTCGCGCATGCCGAAGTGTTCGAGGTAAAGGCTCATTGCCGATTCCAGCCTTCCATTCGGTTGTACAGGGTGGTGCGGTTGATGCCCAGGCGGCGGGCCGTTTCGCTCATGTTGCCGTTGCTGAGTTCGATCGCCGCCTCGATATAGCAGCGCTGCCAAAGCTCCAGCGTGGCATCGAGGTTGAGGTGCGCGGCACGCTCAAGATGCTGGCGGGCAGCCTGGCGGACTTCGTCGGGTTGCGCCGCGTCGAGGCTGGGGCCGGGGGGCGGCGCGGTGCTGTCGGGGTAATCGAGCTCGGCGCGCAACTGGCCGGCGGTGACTGCCTGCCCGGCATAGCGTGCGGTCAGGCGGATGATGATGTTGCGCAACTCGCGGACGTTGCCGGGGAAGGTGTAGTCCAGCCACAGCGACTGAGCGTCGGCGGCCAGGGTGAACGGTTCGGTACGCACGGAAGCCGCGCAGTGCTTGCGGAAATGTTCGAGCAGCAACAGCCGGTCGAGACCGGTTTCCCGTACCGGCGGGACGGTGACGGTGAACACCGACAGTCGGTGATAGAGGTCGGGCCGGAAGCGTCCGGCCTTCATCTCCTGGCGCAGGTCGCGGTTGGTGGCGGTGATGATGCGGGCCGTGGAAATCCGCGTCTGGGTTTCGCCGACGCGCTGGTACTCGCCGTTTTCCAGCACGCGCAGCAGCTTGGGCTGGAGGTCGAGCGGCAGTTCGCCGATCTCGTCGAGGAACAGGGTGCCGCTGTCGGCGTCCTCGAAATAGCCTGCCTTTGCCGTGGAGGCGCCGGTAAAGGCGCCCTTGGCGTAGCCGAACAGCGTCGGTTCGAGCAGGCTGGGCGAGATGGCGGCGCAGTTCAGGGCGAGGAAAGGCTTGTCGCAGCGCCCGGTCAGGCGGTGCAGGTAGTGGCTGGCAACGATGTCCTTGCCGCTGCCCGATTCGCCCTCGATCAGAACCGGATAGGCGAGGTCGGCGTACTGGCCCAGTTGCAGGCGCAGGCGTTGCATGGGCAGGCTTTCGCCAACCAGGCCGCCCGCTGTGTCGCTGCTGGCCGGGGCGTCGAAACGCAGGACTTGCCGGAAAAGTTCGGCCAGTCGGGCCGGATCGCAAGGCTTGGCGACGAATTCGACGGCGCCGAGGGTGCGCGCGTGGCGGGCATTTTCGTCGTCGCTCTGGCCGGACAGCACGATGATCTTGAGGTTCGGGTGGAGAGCGAGCAGGTCGCCGATCAGTGCGAAACCTTCGTCGGGGCGATGCGGCAGGGGCGGCAGGCCAAGGTCGACCAGGGCCAGGCGGGGAGGGTTGCGCAGTTGTCTGACCAGGCTACGGGCATGCGAGCGGGAGTGGCTGGTCAGGACATCGTATTCCTGTGCAAAGGCGAAACTGAGCGATTCGCTGATCAGTGAATCGTCATCGACAATCAGCAGGAGCGGCTTGGCAACTGGCAAGGGCGCAACATTCCATATGAAATTTTTCCGATTATAGCCTTGTCGTTTCCCGGCGAATCCCGTGCATTCTGATAAAATCGACAAACTTTTGTTTTGGGAATGCATCTTGTCCGACGACATCCTGGTCGATATCGAGGATCTCCACTTTTCTTACGACGGGCGGCCGGTGCTGCAGGGAATCAACATGAAGATTCCGCGCGGCAAGGTGGTGGCCATCATGGGCGGGTCCGGTTGCGGTAAAACGACGCTTTTGCGCTGCATTGGCGGCCAGTTGCGGCCGACCGGCGGGCGTGTTCGCCTGGAAAAGCACCAGGTATGCGGCATGTCCCAGGCCGAGCTGTACAGGCTGCGCCGACGCATGGGCATGCTGTTCCAGTTCGGCGCTTTGTTTACCGACATGTCGGTATTCGACAATGTGGCTTTCCCCATGCGGGAACACACCGATCTGTCTGAAGAAATGATTCGTGATCTGGTGTTGATGAAGCTGGAAGCTGTTGGTTTGCGTGGTGCGCACAGATTGATGCCAGGTGAATTGTCCGGCGGCATGGCGCGTCGGGTGGCGCTGGCGAGAGCGCTGGCCCTCGATCCCATGCTGGTCATGTACGACGAACCTTTCACCGGGCTCGACCCGATCGCGCTGGGCGTGATCGGCCAGTTGATCCGCAAGCTGAACGATGCGCTGGGTGCCACCTCGATCATGGTCACCCATGATATTCACGAGTCGCTGCTTATCGTTGACTACATTTACTTCCTGAATGGCGGTCGCGTCGTCGCCGAAGGAACGCCCGATGAGATCCGGGCCTCGAAGGATCCTTTCGTGCATCAGTTCGTCTACGCCGAGCCGGATGGGCCTGTGCATTTCGATTATCCGGCACCGACGGTGCGTCAGGAATTCCTGGCTGGGGTCAGGCATGTCTAGGGCTGTCGAGTTGATCCGCCAGTTGGGCCACGCGACGGTCGAGCGCGTCTGGCGGCTGGGTTTTGCTGCCCGCTTCCTGTGGGTCGTGTTGCTGTATTCCGGCGCCTCGTTCCGTCGCCTGCCACTGACCCTGCGCGAAATCTACTTCAGCGGCGTCCTTTCCCTGCTGATCATTCTGGTTTCGGGTCTGTTCGTCGGTCTGGTGCTTGGCTTGCAGGGCTATGAAATCCTGCAGCGCTTCGGTTCGACCGAGGCGCTGGGAACACTGGTCGCCCTGTCGCTGACCCGCGAACTGGGGCCGGTGCTGGCCGCCATCTTCTTCGCATCGCGCGCCGGGTCGTCGGTGACCGCTGAAATCGGCCTGATGAAGGCGACCGAGCAGCTGAAGGCCATGGACATGATGGCCGTCAATCCGATCGCCCGCGTCGTCGCTCCGCGCTTCTGGGGCGGGGTTATCTCGATGCCGCTGCTGGCCGCGATATTTTCGGCGATGGGCGTGCTCGGTGGCTGGTTGATCGGCGTCGTCTTCATTGGTGTCGATGACGGCTCCTACTGGTCGCAGATGCAGTCCAGCGTCGATTTTCGTTTCGATGTCTGGAATGGCATCGTGAAGAGTTTTGTTTTTGGTGTCGCGGTCTCGCTGATCGCCGTTTTCGAGGGCTACGATTCGGTGCCGACTGCCGAGGGGGTGTCGCGGGCAATTACGCGCACTGTCGTGACGTCGGTGCTGGCTGTGCTGGCCCTCGATTTCGTACTGACATCGTTCATGTTCCGGGGAACTTCATGAACCGTACCGTTCTCGACCTGTGGGTCGGTTTTTTCGTCGCTCTTGGCATCACTGCCGTTATGTTCCTGGCCCTCAAGGTGGGGAATCTGTCTTCGGCCCACCTGTCCGAGTCTTATGTGCTACAGGCCAAGTTTGATAACATTGGGGGTCTCAAGGTGCGTGGCCCGGTGAAGAGTGCCGGCGTGCTGGTGGGGCGAATCACCGACATCCAGTTCGATCCCGCGACCTACGAGGCCGTGGTCAGCATGACGATCGACGGCCGATATCGTTTCCCGAAGGATACCTTTGCCTCGATTTATACGGCAGGCCTGCTCGGGGAGCAGTATGTCGGTTTCGACGCCGGTGGTGACGAAAGGATGCTGCAGGCTGGCGATACCATCGCCAAGACGCAGTCGGCAGTCGTTCTCGAGAAGTTGATCAGTCAGTTTTTATTCAGCAAGGCAGCAGACGGACAGGACAAGAAATGACGAAAAGTCTCGGCTTATCTGGCATGCGCAAGGGAAGAGCCTGGGCCCTGGGTGGCTTGCTCGCCTTGGCCGGCATTGGCAATACGATTGCCGAAGAGAATCCGCATGACCCCTACGAGGGCTTCAATCGCTCAATGTTCGCAGTGCATGAGGCGATTGACAAGTACGCTGCCAAACCGGTTGCCCAGGTGTACGACAACGCAGTGCCTTTGCCGGTGAAGGCTGGTGTTGGCAACTTCTTCGGCAACGTAGGGGAACTGTGGGTGGGGGTCAATAGCGCGCTGCAGGGCAAGTTCAGTGACGCCGGCGTCGACTTGGGTCGTTTGCTGATCAATTCGACGGTCGGTATTTTCGGCTTGTTCGATGTTGCCAGCGAACTCGGTCTTGAGCGCCACGATGAGGATTTCGGGCAGACCATGGCGGTGTGGGGGGCAGGCAGTGGTGGTTACCTGTTCTGGCCTGTGATCGGCTCGCGCACGGTGCGCGACACCTTGGGTTGGGGCGTCGACATCATGGGCGATCCGGTTGGCTACGTCGATTCGATCCCCGTACGCAACAGCCTGCGCGGCCTGCGCATCGTCGATATCCGTGCCAGCCTGCTCCCTGCTGACAAGGTTGTGGAAGAGGCTGCGCTCGACAAGTATGCCTATATTCGCGATGCCTACCTGCAGCGTCGCCGTAACCAGATTTTTGATGGCCGCCCTCCGCGGCTGGATGATTGATTGTTTGATTCGACCATGATGAAAAAGCTATTTGCCCTGTTGGTTGCCGGATTCGTTGCTTCTGCCGCTTTCGCTCAGGAGGCGCCGGATGTGCTGGTGCAGCGGGTTACTGAAGAAGTGCTGGAGATCATCCGCAACGACAGGGAAATCCAGAACGGCAGCACCAACAAGGTCATTGACCTGGTGGACAAGAAGGTTTTGCCGCATTTCAATTTTCAGCACATGACTGCCCTGGCCATGGGTAAGGAATGGCGCAAGGCCAGCCCGCAACAGCAGCAGCAACTGACTGCCGAATTCAAGACCCTGTTGGTTCGCACCTACTCCAATGCCCTGACCAGCTACAAGAACCAGAAAGTGGTTTACAAGGCATTCAAGATGGCGCCCACCGATACCGATGTGCTGGTTCGTACCGAGGTGCATCAGCCGGGCAACAAGCCGGTTCAGCTCGACTACAGCCTGGAACGGCTGGAGGGTGGCTGGAAGGTGTATGACGTGGTGGTGGCGGGTATCAGCCTGGTCACCAACTATCGCGACCAGTTCGGACAGGAAGTTCGCAATGGTGGTATCGATGGTCTGATTGCCTCGATCGCCAACAAGAACAAGTCGTTGGAAGCGAATCAGAAGAAATGATCGAACGACAGGACGGGGGGCGTCTGCTGATCACGGCGCCCCTGACCATGGCCAATGCGCGCGGCCTGCTCGAAGCAGGCCGTTCTGCTTTGCAGCAGGGCGAGGTGATCTTCGACTTTTCGGCGGTGAGTGAAGCCGATTCATCAGCGGTTGCCGTCATGCTCGGTTGGTTGCGTGCAGCCGATGCAGCCAGTGCCCGTGTCAAATTTGCCCATATTCCGGCCGGTGTGCGTTCGCTGGCTGAACTGTACGGCGTTACCGATCTCCTGCCCCTGGCCTGAAGGGCACCCCATGCTTGCTGCTGTATCCATTGTTGACGTCGTCAAGCATTTCGGTTCACTCCAGGCACTGGCCGGCGTGTCGCTCGATATCGGCCAGGGTGAGTTTTTCGGCTTGCTCGGGCCGAACGGCGCCGGCAAGACGACGCTGATTTCCTCGCTGGCTGGTCTGGTGCGTCCTGACTCCGGAACCATCAGGGTCATGGGGCACGATGTGATTCGCGATTTTCGCGAAGCGCGGCGCTTGCTGGGTGTCGTGCCGCAGGAACTGGTTTTCGATCCATTTTTCAATGTACGGGAAACCCTGCGCATCCAGTCCGGATATTTCGGCATCCGCAAGAACGATGACTGGATCGACGAAATCCTGGCCAACCTCGATCTGACGAGCAAGGCCGACGTCAACATGCGCCGGCTGTCGGGCGGCATGAAGCGCCGTGTGCTGGTCGCTCAGGCGCTGGTGCACAAGCCGCCGGTCATCGTGCTTGACGAGCCGACGGCCGGCGTCGATGTCGAACTGCGCCAGGGCTTGTGGCAATTCATCCGTCGCCTGAACGGCGAGGGGCATACGATCATCCTGACCACGCACTATCTTGAAGAGGCCGAGGCCCTGTGCAACCGGATCGCCCTGATGAAGCAGGGGCGCGTGGTGGCGCTCGATACGACCGCCAACCTGATGGCCGCCCACCCGGGCGCCTCGCTGGAGGAGGTTTTTGTGCGGACGCTGCAGTCATGATCGGCTTCCTGACCCTGCTTGAAAAAGAGTTCCTGCGCTTCTGGAAGGTGGCCTTCCAGACGGTTGCAGCGCCGGTGCTGACTGCCTTGTTGTACCTGCTGATCTTTGGCCATGTACTCGATGACCATGTTCAGGTACATGGCGTGGGTTACACCAGTTTCCTGATTCCGGGCCTGGTCATGATGCAGGTGCTGCAGAACGCCTTTGCCAATTCATCGTCCAGCCTGATCCAGGCGAAGATCACCGGCTCCATCGTTTTCGTGCTGCTGCCGCCGATCCCATACAGCGCCTTTTTTGCCGCCTATGTGCTGGCCGCCGTGCTGCGGGGCCTGATGGTTGGCTTGGGGGTTTTGCTGGCGACGGTGTGGTTTGTCGATTTGAAGGTCGTGTCGCCGGTCTGGATTCTTGTCTTTTCCCTGCTCGGCGGCGGCCTGTTCGGCGCATTGGGAATGATCGCCGGTATCTGGTCCGAAAAGTTCGACCAGTTGGCCTCCTTCCAGAATTTCCTGATCATGCCGCTGACCATGTTGTCCGGCGTGTTCTATTCGATTTACACCTTGCCTGCGTTCTGGCAGGGTGTATCGCATTACAATCCCGTCTTTTACATGATCGACGGCTTCCGTTATGGCTTTTTTGGCGTCTCCGATGTGGCGCCTGAGCAGAGCCTGATGGTCGTCGTCGCCTGCTTTGCGGTCGTGTCCTGGGGGACGCTGAACCTGTTGAAGCGGGGCTGGAAGCTCAGAGCCTGAGATCACGATGCACCCCGAACATATCAAGCAACTCATCCTGGCCGGCATGGCCTGCGACTATCTCGAACTGGACGGTGACGGCCAGCATTTTCAGGCCATCATCGTGAGCAGCGAATTTGTTGGCAAGAATCGCGTCCAGCGCCAGCAGCGGGTGTACCAAACCCTGCAGGAAAAACTGGCGACCGGGGAACTGCACGCCCTTTCCTTCAAAACCCTGACCCCGGAAGAATGGAGTGCCCAGCGTGGATAAGCTGTTGATTGAAGGGGGCAAGGCCCTCTCCGGCGAGGTGGCGATGTCCGGTGCCAAGAATGCCGCTTTGCCTATCCTCTGCGCGTCATTGCTGACGGCAGAGCCGGTGCATTTCACCAACGTCCCACACCTCAACGACATCTCGACCATGCTTCGCCTGCTTGGCGACATGGGGGTCGGGGTGACGATGGATGGCGTTGACGGACTGGTGCTCAATGGGGGGGGGCTGAACAATCCGGTCGCCTCTTACGAGATGGTCAAGACCATGCGCGCCTCCATTCTGGTGCTTGGTCCCCTGGTCGCGCGCGGCGGCGAAGCCCGCGTGTCGCTGCCGGGTGGTTGTGCTATCGGGGCGCGGCCGGTCGACCAGCACATCAAGGGCCTGCAGGCCATGGGTGCCGAGGTCAAGGTCGAGCAGGGCTATGTCCATGCCAAGGCGACCCGCCTGAAGGGGGCGCGAATCTGTACCGACATGGTTACCGTGACCGGTACAGAGAACCTGATGATGGCCGCCTGCCTGGCCGAGGGGGAGACCATCATCGAGAACGCGGCGCGTGAACCGGAGGTGGTCGATCTGGCCAACTGCCTGGTTTCCATGGGCGCCCGCATTTCCGGCGCCGGCACCGACGTCATTCGCATCCAGGGCGTAGACAAGCTGCATGGCGCTACGCACGCCATCATGCCGGACCGTATCGAGACCGGCACCTATTTGTGCGCGGCGGCGGCAACGGGGGGCGATATCCGCCTGCTCAAGACGTCCGCAGCCTACCTCGACACGGTGGTCGACAAGCTGATGGATGCAGGATGTGAAATTACCGTCGAGCGTGACGGGATCCGTCTGGTGGCGCCCAGGCGACTGAAAGCAGTCAGCCTGCGTACTGCGCCTTATCCAGCTTTCCCGACCGACATGCAGGCCCAGTTCATGGCCATCAACTGCATTGCCGACGGCGTGGCCACCATTCGTGAAACGATCTTCGAAAACCGTTTCATGCACGTCAACGAACTGATGCGCCTGGGCGCCAATATTCAGATCGAAGGTAACAACGCCATCGTGCGCGGCGTCGAGCGCCTGGAAGGGGCGACCGTCATGGCCACCGATCTGCGCGCCTCGGCCTCGCTGGTCATCGCCGGTCTGGTCGCCGAAGGAGAGACGCTGATCGACCGCATCTACCACCTGGATCGCGGCTATGAGCGAATCGAGGAAAAGCTGGCGAAACTGGGGGCCTCGGTCAAACGGGTCAATTGATGCTCTGATTCTGTCATTCGTCGAGCAAACCGGAAACGCTGCCCTGTGCAGCGTTTTTGTTTTTTGGGCCCGCGCCTGGCGAGACAGGGAGACTCCACTACCTCACTGTAGGTGCTTAGTGTTGTTTCTCCGCTGAAATTTCGCTTTCGTGGGTGCCGGCAAAGAAAAAATGAAAAAAATGCTTGGCGTATTCGAGATGCTGATCCATACTTCTCAGCTCGGGATTTCCAGGCAGTGTGTTGTTCCTGCACCGTATTCGGTTTGTCAGCTCCTCGGTCTTGGCTCTCGTATTTTTTTCAATCTTTTCCAAGGAAGCTACAAATGGCAACTGGTACCGTCAAGTGGTTCAACGACGCTAAGGGTTTTGGTTTCATCTCTCCGGACGGCGGCGGTGAAGACCTCTTCGCTCACTTCTCCGCTATTCAAGGCAACGGTTTCAAGACCCTGGTCGAAAACCAGAAGGTCACCTTTGACATCGTTACCGGCCCGAAGGGCAAGCAAGCTGCGAACATCAACAAGGCTGACTAAGTCGCCTTTTTGATCGCATAAAGCCCGGTTCGCCGGGCTTTTTTGCGTCTACCGGTCATGTGTTCCTGCTTGGGTCTCGCGGCTCATGCGCATCGGTAGTCGCTCTCAATCGGGTCGATAGCGGCGGATGCAACCGGGGTTGGCAGTGCATGCGCTAAAATACAGGCTTTGCTTTCAGGCTGTTTGCCCGTGACGACCATCACCATTGCCCTGTCCAAGGGCCGCATTTTCGACGAAACCCTGCCGCTGCTGGCGGCGGCTGGCATCGTGCCGACCGAGAACCCGGAAACCTCGCGCAAGCTGATCATCGAGACGAATCAGCCAAACGTGCGCGTCGTCATCGTGCGTGCCACCGACGTGCCGACCTATGTCCAGTACGGCGCCGCCGATATCGGCGTGGCTGGCAAGGATGTGCTGATCGAGCATGGTGGCGAAGGTCTTTACGCGCCACTTGATCTGAAGATCGCCAAGTGCCGCATGATGGTCGCCATTCCCGAGGGTTTCGATTACGACAAGGCTGTCCGCCAGGGGGCGCGTCTGAAAGTCGCCTCCAAATACACCAAGACGGCGCGCGAGCATTTCGCCGCCAAGGGTGTGCATATCGATCTGATCAAGCTCTATGGTTCGATGGAGTTGGCGCCCCTGGCCGGCCTGGCCGATGCCATCGTCGATCTGGTGTCGACTGGCGGTACGCTGAAGGCGAACAAGCTGGTCGCCTGCGAGCACATCATGGATATCTCTTCGCGTCTGGTCGTCAATCAGGCCTCGCTGAAGGTCAAGCGCGAAACCCTGCAACCGATTATCGACGCCTTTGCACAGGCGGTGGAGAGGTAAGCCTTATGGTCGCCATCAAGCGCCTGTCAACGGTCGACGCCGATTTCACGGCAAAAATGGATGCGCTGCTTGCCTTCGAGGCGGCAGCGGATGAGGGTATCGAACGTACTGTTGCCAACATACTGGCCGACGTGAAGCAGCGTGGCGACACCGCTGTTGTGGACTACACCAACAAGTTCGACCGCCTGACGGCCACCTCGATGGCTGATCTGGAGTTGTCCAAAGCCGAAATGCAGAAGGCTCTGGACGGCCTGCCGGCTGACCGGCGTAGCGCACTGGAGGCCGCTGCCGGCCGTATCAGGGCCTACCACGAGCGGCAGAAGATGGAAGGCTGGTCCTACACCGAGGCCGATGGCACCATGCTCGGCCAGATGATCACACCGCTCGACCGTGTCGGCCTCTACGTGCCGGGCGGTAAGGCCGCCTATCCGTCGTCGGTGCTGATGAACGCGATTCCGGCCAAGGTGGCTGGTGTCAAGGAGCTGATCATGGTCGTCCCGACGCCAGGTGGCGAGCACAACCAGCTGGTGTTGGCCGCTGCCTGCCTGGCCGGCGTCGACCGCGTATTCACCATGGGCGGTGCCCAGGCTGTCGGCGCGCTGGCCTACGGTACGCAGACCGTGCCGCAGGTGGACAAGATCGTCGGCCCCGGCAACGCCTATGTCGCCACAGCCAAGCGCAGGGTATTCGGCATCGTCGGTATCGACATGGTGGCCGGTCCGTCGGAAATCCTTGTTGTCTCCGATGGCTCGGGCAATCCGGACTGGGTGGCGATGGACCTCTTCTCGCAGGCTGAACACGACGAGCTGGCGCAGTCCATCCTGATCTGCACCGATGCCGCCTTCATCGAGCGCGTGCAGGCCAGTATCGACAAGCTGCTGCCGACCATGCCGCGCCGTGCGGTCATTGAGACCTCGCTGACCAACCGCGGTGCCTTCATACAGGTGCGCGACATGGAC
This sequence comes from Dechloromonas sp., assembly GCA_016790885.1. GTDB lineage: Bacteria > Pseudomonadota > Gammaproteobacteria > Burkholderiales > Rhodocyclaceae > Azonexus. The sequence continues at coordinate 20,259 of JAEUOE010000178.1, forward strand.
GAAGCGGTGGACATCGCCAATCGCGTCGCGCCGGAGCATCTGGAACTGTCGCTGGCCGATCCCGATCCGTGGGTGGCGAGGATCCACCACGCAGGTGCCATCTTCATCGGTCACTACACCTCGGAGTCGCTCGGCGACTACTGTGCCGGCCCGAACCACGTGTTGCCGACTTCCGGCTCGGCGCGCTTCTCGTCGCCGCTCGGCGTCTATGACTTCCAGAAGCGGACCAGCCTGATCAGGGTGTCGAAGGCGGGCGCCCAGACGCTGGGTCGGATCGCCTCGACCCTGGCTCACGGTGAAGGCTTGCCGGCGCACGCCAGGTCGGCTGAATTCCGGCTGGATAGTTGAGCCTTCCGCGCCTTGTCTGATCTCGATAGCGCCCCCCCAAGCCGCCCGGACCTCCGGGCGCTTTTTTTGGGTTTTTCGTCAGTCGGCCTCTCCGGCTTTGGTGGTGTACTGCCCTTCGCCCGGCGGATGCTGGTCGAAGAGCGTCGCTGGATGAGCGCCGAGGAATTCAACGCCCAACTCGGTCTGTGCCAGTTTCTGCCCGGGCCGAATGTGATCAATCTCGCCGTGGTCGTCGGCAAACGCTATCAAGGCTTGCGTGGCGCCATCGTCGCGCCGGTCGGACTGCTGGCCGGGCCGCTGGTGATCGCCCTGTTGCTGGCGCTGCTCTATGATGCCTACGGCAGCCTGCCCCTGGCGCAAGGCATGTTGCGTGGCGTTGCCGCGGTGGGCTGTGGCTTGTTGTTGGCGATGGCATGGCGCATGGGCATGGCGATCAAGGACAAGCTGCTCTTCCTGCCGTTCACCGTGGCCGTTGTTGCGGCCATCGCCTGGCTGCGCTGGCCGATGCCCTGGGTCATGGTCGGCGGACTGGTGCTGTCGGGTGGCCTGGCCTACTGGAAGCTGGGCAGGAAATGATTGTCCTGCAACTTTTTTTCGAATTCGCCCTGCTCTCCTTTGTCGCCTTCGGTGGCGCCACCGCGCTGCTTCCGGAAATGCACCGTGTCGTGGTTGAGAACAATCACTGGCTGAACGACGCGACCTTCACTCATCTCTACGCGATTGCCCAGGCTGCCCCCGGACCGAATGTGCTGGTGGTGACGCTGATCGGCTGGGAAGTGGCCGGGTTGGCAGGTGCCTTGGCGGCAACGGCGGCCATGTGCCTGCCGATGAGCATCCTGATCTATCTGCTGATCGATCACTGGGAGCGTTTCGCCGGCCAGCGCTGGCAAAAGTCGATCAGTATCGGCGTTTCTCCGCTGGCGGTAGGGCTGATTTTCTCGGGGGCCACCCTGATCGCCCAGGCCGCCGACTTTGGCTGGACAGCCTGGCTATTGGTATTGGCCACCGTGATGGCCAACTTGCGGCTGAAGCTTCATCCGCTATGGTTCATTGCTGCCGGCGCAGCACTCGGGCTGGCCGGGTTGGTCTGAGCTGGTCGGGGTGAGCGCTTAACCGAGAATCTGCCGCAAGGCATCGGTCAGCGCCTTGCATTCGCCATCCGTGCCGATGGTGATGCGCAGGAACTGGTCGATGCGCGGCAGCTTGAAGTGGCGGACGATGATGCTGCGTTCACGCAAGGCCTTGGCCAGTTCGGCCGCGTCGCGTTGCGGATGGCGGACGAAAATGAAGTTGGCGGCAGACGGGAGCACCTCGAAACCGAGGCCGGCCAGGTCTGTCGACAGCGTCTCCCGGGTAGCGATAACGGCCTGGCAGCAACGTTCGAAATATTCGCCATCCTCCATTGCGGCGACTGCGCCAGCAATCGCCAGGCGGTCGAGCGGGTAGGAGTTGAAGCTGTTCTTGACCCGCTCCAGGGCCTCGATCAGAGCTGGGTGGCCAACCGCGAAGCCGACACGCATCCCGGCCAGGGAGCGCGACTTGGATAGCGTGTGCACAACCAGCAGGTTGTCGTAGCGGTCAACGAGCTGGATCGCTGTGGTGCCCCCGAAGTCGACATAGGCTTCGTCGACGACCACGGCCGAGTCAGGGTTGGCC
>JAEUOE010000192.1 GCA_016790885.1 Dechloromonas sp.
TACCTGGCGCCGGGCACCGGCTACCCGACCCGCGTGCATGGGGCCTTCGTGTCCGACGACGAAGTGCATCGCGTCGTCGAGCATCTAAAGGCAACCGGCACGCCGGAGTATGTCGAGGACATCCTGTCCGGTACGGCAGGCGACGACGAGGAGGGGGGCGAAGGCGGCGAAGCGGGGGGCGATGCCGAGAGCGACCCGCTCTATGACCAGGCGGTCGATATTGTATTGAAGAACCAGCGGGCCTCGATTTCGCTGGTCCAGCGCCACCTGCGCATCGGCTACAACCGCTCGGCGCGGCTCATCGAAGCCATGGAAAAATCCGGCCTGGTGTCGGCCATGGACGGTCGGGGCGGGCGCGAAGTGCTGATGAAGAAGCCGGCCGAATAGGCGGCTTGCAATCCGTTACACCCTGAAACAGCGTGCCGGAATCCGGCGTAGTAGGCTAAGTGCATGAACATTACCCACCGAATTCTCTCGCTCGTCGCTGGCGCGCTGCTTCCGGTCCTCGCCCAGGCCGGGGCCATCGATCAACTGCACGATTTTCTCAAGAACACCAAAACGCTGAAGGCCGATTTCGCCCAGGCCGTCATCGCCAAGAATGGCCGCAAGCCGCAGCAATCGTCGGGCGTCGTGGCCATCGCGCGCCCCGGCAAGCTGCGCTGGGAAATCCAGAAACCCTTTCCGCAACTGGTGGTCGGCGATGGTGAAAAAATCTGGATTCACGATCCCGAATTGCAGCAGGTGACCGTGCGCAAGGCCGGCCAGGCCATCGGCGGTTCGCCGGCCGCGCTGCTCTCCGGCAGTAACGAACTGGAAAAGAACTTCACCCTCAAGGAAGCCGGCGAAGCCGAAGGCCTGAATTGGATCGAAGCTACGCCCAAGGTCAGCGACAGCGGCTTCGAGCGCGTGCGCCTCGGTTTTTCTGGCAGCGACCTGAAGGCGATGGAGTTGCTCGACAGCTTCGGCCAGACCACACTGATCCACTTTTCCAGGCTCGAGCGTAATCCCGCGCTGCCAGCGGCCACCTTCAGGTTCGTGCCGCCGGCCGGTGTGGACGTGGTCGGCGAATAGTGGCCAGTAAGTAGCGGCTGCAAACAGGCGCCGGCCGAATCAGCCCAGCGCTTCGGCAACCCGCTGGCGCAGCGCCGGCAAGACTTCCGCTTCGAACCACGGATTCCGGCGCAGCCACAGGTTGTTGCGCGGGCTGGGGTGGGGCAGCGGCAGCACGGCCGGCCAGTGCCGGCGCCAGTCGCGGACCGTGTCGGTCAGATTCCCCGTTTCATCCGGCAGATGGTAGGCCAGCGCGTACTGGCCGATCACCAGCGTCAGTTCGATCTCGCCGAGTTCGGCCAGCAGGCGCTGCCGCCAGGCTGGCGCGCATTCCGGCCGGGGCGGCAGGTCGCCCGACTTGCCGATGCCTGGAAAGCAGAAACCCATCGGCAGGATGGCGATGCGCTCCGGGTCGTAGAAGGTCTCCCGCGATACCCCCAGCCATTGCCGCAGGCGGTCGCCGCTGGCATCGTCGAACGGCACGCCGGAAGCATGCACCTTGCGCCCCGGTGCCTGCCCGGCAAGCAGGATGCGGGCACGCCGGCCGGCCTGCAGCACCGGCCGGGGGGCGAGCGGCAGGTGGGTGGCACACAGCTGGCAGCGGCGGACGTCTTCAAGCAGCGCGGATAAAGAGGACATTTTTCGTTCCCGGTGAAATCGTTGGCTTGCCTTCGCATGGCAGTGAAGCCGTATTGTGCGCTGCCTGCCGTCGGTGCGCCGGTCAGTTTGGGGTGTCCGCAGTCTGCGGGTACACTCGGCGCATGCCACGACGAAGTGGCCTTTTTGCCGGATAGGGTTCCTGATTGAGCGACTTGTTTTCCACCGATACCGTAGACCGTCATGCTCCGCTGGCCGAGCAGTTGCGGCCACAAACGCCGGACGAAGTGATCGGCCAGCAGCATCTGCTCGGCCTGGGCAAGCCGCTGCGCCTGGCTTTCGAGTCGGGGCAGCCGCATTCGATGATCCTCTGGGGGCCGCCGGGCGTGGGCAAGACAACGCTGGCGCGCATGATGGCGACGCAATTCAGTTGCGAGTTCATCGCGCTGTCGGCCGTCTTTTCCGGCATCAAGGAAGTGCGCGAGGCGGTGGCTCAGGCCGAGATGTGGCGTACGCAAGGCCGGCGGACCATCCTCTTCGTCGATGAAATCCACCGTTTCAACAAGGCGCAGCAGGACGGCTTTTTGCCTTTCGTCGAGAGCGGCTTGTTCACCTTCATTGGTGCAACGACCGAAAACCCGTCGTTCGAGGTCAATTCGGCTTTGCTGTCGCGGGCGTCGGTCTATGTGCTGAAGTCGCTCGACGAGGCCGAGATGGGCACCTTGTTCGACCGGGCGCGCGAGCGGGCACTGGCGGATCTGGATTTTGACGACGAAGCCCGCTCACGCCTGATCGGGCTGGCCGACGGCGATGCCCGCCGCCTGCTCAACCTGCTTGAACAGGTTCGTACGGCGGCTCACGCCGCCGGCAAGTCGGCCGTGGATGGCGCCTTCATCGAGGCGACGATGGCGCAGAACCTTCGCCGCTTCGACAAGGGCGGCGATGCCTTCTACGATCAGATTTCGGCCCTGCACAAATCGGTGCGCGGCTCGAATCCGGATGGCGCCCTGTACTGGTTCTGCCGCATGCTCGACGGCGGTGCCGATCCGCGCTACCTGGCCCGGCGTATCGTGCGCATGGCCTGGGAGGATATTGGCCTGGCTGATCCGCGTGCCATGCAGATCGCCAATGACGCGGCCAACACCTACGAACGCCTCGGCTCGCCGGAGGGCGAACTGGCCCTCGGCCAGGCGGTGATCTACCTGGCCGTGGCGGCCAAGTCGAACGCCGGCTACATGGCCTACAACGCCGCGCGGTCCTTCGTGAAGCAGGAAGGCTCCCGACCGGTGCCAGTCCATTTGCGTAATGCGCCGACCAAGCTGATGAAGGAACTGGGCTACGGCAAGGAATACCGCTATGCCCACGACGAGCCGGAAGCCTACGCCGCCGGTGAAACCTATTTGCCGGACGGCATGCCGGAGCCGCATTGGTACCAGCCGACGCCACGCGGCCTGGAAGGCAAGATCGGCGAAAAGCTGGCCCATCTGCGCGAGCTGGACCGTAAGGCAAGGAGCAAATAGCCATGCCAACCGTGTTGCGCTTGTTGAACTGGCGCTTTCATTTTTACTCGGATGAGGGCAGCGAGCCGCCGCACATCCATGTCGACACGGGGGATGGGGAATGCAAATTCTGGTTGATGCCAGTTCGTTTGGCTCGAAGTTATCGTGTCGATCGCACTGAATTGCATAGAATCGAGTCTGCAGTTTTTGAGCACGAGGCGTTTTTTCTGGAGAAATGGCATGAATTCTTTGGACGTTGAGCGTGAGTACCACGCAATCCGCGCCTGGTCTGAGGGTCGGATGGTGTTTGTCGAGTTGGACGATGGCCGTCAGATAGGCTTCCCCGCTGCACGCTTCAGCCGATTGCGCGAGGCCACGACTGCTCAGTTGGCAGAGGTGGCCCTGCGCCTGGATGGCATGGCGCTACGCTGGGACGCGATCGACGAAGACTTGACTGTGCGCGGGGTCGTCGAAGGGCATTTTCAATTGCCCTTGCCCTTGCCCATCGCAGCGTGAGTTCCTGGCATCGTTTGCTCGCCCTGCAGCGGGTGCAATGACGTGGATTTCGTTCAAACCATCGCCCTGTCCGCCGGGCTGGCCTGGGCTAGCGGTCTTCGGCTCTATCTGGTGGTCTTCCTGGCCGGTGTCCTGAGTTATTTCGGCTACCTGCAACTGCCGGCGACGTTGGCTGTCCTGCAGCATCCGCTGGTCATGGCGGCAGCCGGCACGATGGCCCTGGCTGAACTGGTGGCCGACAAGATTCCCGCCTTCGATTCGCTGTGGGACAGTATCCAGACCTTCATCCGCATTCCGGCTGGCGCCTTGCTGGCCGCCTTTGCCATGGGCGAGGTCGATCCGGCGTGGGCCGTCGCTGCCGGCCTGGTCGGCGGCACCATCACGGCAGGTACCCATTTTGCCAAGGCGGGCAGCCGGCTAGCCATCAATGCCTCGCCGGAGCCCTTCTCCAACTGGCTGGCCTCGTTTTCGGAAGAGGGCATGGTGCTCGGCGGGCTGTGGGCCATGCTCGCCTCGCCGGTCGTTTTCCTGAGCCTGCTGGCGCTCTTCCTGATCGTCGCCGGCATCGTGCTGATCAAGCTCTGGGGCTTCGTGGGCCGGCTACTGCGTCGCGTATAATCCGGCCTTTGGCCGTTTCCCGCGGCCGACCGGAATAATCAGGAAAAACCATGCTCGACATCCAACAACTCCGCACCAATCTCGACGCCGTCGCCGAAGGGCTCGCCAAGCGCGGCAAGCCCATCGACTTTGCCGAATTCAAGGCGCTGGAAGCCGAGCGCAAGACACTGCAGACGCGCACGCAGGACCTGCAGGCGCAGCGCAACAGCCTGTCCAAGCAGATCGGCATGTTGAAGGGCAAGGGCCAGGATGCCTCCGAGGTGATGGCCCAGGTTGGCGCGCTGGGTGACGAGCTGAAGGCTTCCGAAACCCGTCTCGGCGAATTGCTGGACAAGTTCAACGCCATCCTGGCCACCCTGCCGAACATTCCGGACGACTCGGTGCCGGTCGGGGCCGACGAAACCGCCAACGTCGAGATGAAGCGTTGGGGCACGCCGAAGACCTTTGCTTTCGAGGTCAAAGATCACACCGACATCGGCGAGGGCCTGAACCAGCTCGATTTCGCCACCGCCGCCAAGATTTCCGGCGCCCGCTTCTCGCTGCTCAAGGGCGGTATCGCCCGCCTGCACCGGGCGCTTGCCCAGTTCATGCTCGATACGCATACCGAAAAGCATGGTTACACCGAGGTTTATGCGCCTTATCTGGTCAACGCCGCCAGCCTGTTCGGCACCGGCCAATTGCCCAAGTTCGAGGAAGACCTGTTCAAGGTGCTGCGTGGCGATCAGGATCCGCTGTACCTGATTCCGACTGCCGAGGTGCCGGTGACCAACATCGTGCGCGACGAAATCCTCGCCCTTGAGGCGCTGCCGCTCAAGCTCGTCTGCCATACCCCGTGCTTCCGTTCCGAAGCCGGTTCGGGCGGCCGCGACGTGCGCGGCATGATCCGCCAGCATCAGTTCGACAAGGTCGAGTTGGTGCAGATCGTTCATCCCGACCACTCCGCTGCTGCGCACGAAGAGCTGACCGGCCACGCCGAAGCCATTCTCGAAGCGCTGGAACTGCCTTATCGTCGCGTCGTGCTGTGCTCCGGCGACATGGGTTTCTCCGCTGCCAAGACCTACGATCTGGAAGTCTGGCTACCGGCCCAGAACACCTACCGCGAGATTTCGTCCTGCTCCAACTTCGCTGCCTTCCAGGCCCGCCGCATGCAGGCCCGTTTCCGCAACGACAAGAACAAGCCGGAGCTGTGCCATACCCTGAACGGTTCCGGCCTGGCGGTTGGCCGTACGCTGGTTGCCATTCTCGAGAACAACCAGCAGGCCGATGGCAGCGTGGTGGTGCCGTCGGCCCTGCGTTCCTACATGGGTGGGCTGGAGGTCATCCTGCCTCGCTGATCGCCCGCTCAGCCAATGAGGCCCGCCTGTCCGGCGGGCTTTTTTGTCGACCTCAGTTTTTCTCGCTCGTCTCGATGGTCGGCAAACGCAGCGGTTCGTCATCCGTCGCGGCCGGGGCTTCCGCGGCAATCGCCTTGGCGGCCGCCATCTTCCGGGCATAGGCCTTGCGCCGTTCCTCGATTTCGATGACCAGTTTCTTCAGGCCTTCCGCCGCGGCGGGCGTTGGCGCCAGGGGGGGCGTATTGCGCTGCAGGATGTCGTAATAGCTGCGAATGTTCTCGACCAGGATGACCGCCTCGCCGCCGCGTGCCTTGCCGATTTTCAGCTGCTGCGCGTATTTGGGCTGGGCGAGCAGGGGCAGCACGCGTTTCATTTCGTACCAGGCGTTGGGGTCGGCCTGGAGTTGCCTGGCCAGGGTGCGTGCGGCATTGAAATGGCCGGGGCCGATGTTGTAGGCGGCGAGGGCGAGCCAGGTACGGTCGGGTTCCTCGGTCTCCTCGGGAAGCAGATCCTTGAGCAGGTTGATGTAGCGCGCTCCGGCCAGAATGCTTTCGTTGGCATCCAGACGGTTGCTGACCTGCAGGCGGTCGGCCGTTTCCTCGGTCAGCATCATGATGCCGCGCACGTTGGTATAGCTGGTGGCATTGGGGTTCCACTGCGACTCCTGGTAGGCGACGGCGGCGATCAGGCGCCAGTCCAGCCCGGTCAGTACCTGAGCAGCCTGGAAGGATTTGCGGAACTTGGGCAGCGTGGTTTCGATTTCACCCAGGAATTTGATGATGTCGGCTTGGGTCAGGCGTCGTGCGTGGCCCAGATAACGATCCTCGAGCCGGGCCAAGGTGCCATCGCGCTGCACGCGTTCGACAAAACTGTCGACACGTGCCTTGAGTTCGACGTTCGGGTGCTTGCCCAGCACCCAGACCACCGGTTGGGTGTCGCTCAGCGCCAGCGATGAGCGCAGGTTGGGAACGTACTGGTTGGCAATATCTTCCAGGCTTTCATCGAGCGCGACGAATTCGATGCGTCGGTCGCCCAGTTGTTCGAGCAGGGCGAGGACATCGCTGCCGTTGAACTCGACAACCACCAGATCCGGAATTTCCTTGGCCAGCCGGCGCAAGGTTTCGGCCTGCCGTGAACCGGCCATGGCATGGACAGTCTTGCCACTCAGTTGCGCCAAGCTGGTCAAGGGCAGGGAAGCCTCGTGCTGAAGCAGGATATCGCGGGTCTGAAAAATTGGCGGCGTGTTTACCAGGTCAGGGGCGGAGCCCGGCGAAAGCCAGCCGGTCGCCAGGTGATAACCGCTGTTGACCAGGCTGGATTCCAGTTCTTCGGGCTTGTCGACGATGTATTTGACGCCCACGCCCAATTCCTGGGCAAAGGCTTGGGCCAGGTCGTATTCAAGGCCCCCGGGGTTGCCGTTTTCGTCGGTGACATAGGTCAGCTGGCCCGGGCGGGTAAGAACGATGAGGTCATGCTGGGCGGGGGTCGGGAAAGGCAGGCGCGTAATGCTCTCGCCGCAGGCGGCGATAAAAAAAACGCTGATCAACAGTAACAGGCGTTCTATCCGGCGCATGTCTTGTGCTATTATTTCGCTCCCGCGGAGAGGTGGCAGAGTGGTCGAATGTACCTGATTCGAAATCAGGCGTACTGCAAGGTACCGAGGGTTCGAATCCCTCCCTCTCCGCCAGGGACTACGTAATCAAGCGCCTTTCGGGGCGCTTTTTTATTGTATCCATCTGCTACCCCTGCCCCCAAAAGGGGATTCGATGATGCAAACCGGTGCGGATTATGCACGATCAGGCTGTTCTTCGGATCGTGTCGCTGCGCTTGGTGTAAAAGGCAATCGGTAAGTCTATGAATCCGGCATGGTCGGCATGCCAATCAGACGGTCACGGCGGACAGTCACCTGCTCAACAAGCGTTTCGCCAGAATCGTGGGGTAGTCCTGCCTATGCCCTGCAATGAGGTACACAAAGGTATCGTTGCCGGTCCGTCGGTAGACCAATTTGTGGTGCGAGGTATAG